>JAGLTT010000099.1 GCA_023135135.1 Dehalococcoidales bacterium | reverse complement strand
GAGGCATTACTTACGAGCGCCTGGAGAAAGAGAGCCTTCAGTGGCCCTGCCCTACCGAGGAGCACCCGGGGACGGCTATCCTCCACACCGAGATTTTCTCGAGGGGCAAGGGGCATTTCGTCCCGCTGGAGTACCGACCCGCTGCCGAGCTACCCGACGATGAGTACCCGCTGGTCCTGACCACCGACCGCAGCCTGTTCCAGTTTCATACCGGCACGATGACGCGTAAAGTCAGGGGCCTCAACATCTTCGCGGGTGAAGAGCTGGTGGCGATAAATCCCGGAGACGCCGAGTCCCTGGGTATCAATGACGGCGATAGAGTACAGGTAATTTCACGTCGCGGCAAAGTGACCGCCAAAGCCGGAGTGACGGAGTCCGCGCCGCCCGGTACTATCGCCATGACCTTCCACTTCGCGGAAACCCCGACCAACGAGCTGACCAATCCCGCTCTCGACCCCGTGTCGAAGATACCTGAATACAAGGTGGCGGCGGTTAGGGTGGAGAAAATCGGGCGGGTGGCGGCTCAGACAGTCTAGTCGGGGATACTTTCTGAAATCCTTAAAAGTGGATAAGCGTCTTTTTAACTCTTAATCCTTTTCCATCCCGTCTCTTTGATAAAGAACAACATGACCAGTGCCACGATAGACAGAGATGCCCAGAAGAGAAAGGGTGTGCCCGGACTGATAGCCGCCAGGCTGTTGCCCAGCGGAGGCGATGCCACACTACCGATATGTACGATAGTGAAAACCATCCCCAGGGCTGTCCCCGAATAGACCGGCCCGACTCCCTCGGTTTCCAGCAGCATGGTGACAGCGAGCGACATAAAACCATCCATGAAAATGCCGCACACAATCATCAAGACCCATATCGAAGCGCCATCAACAAAGGGTATAAGACCGACGCAGAAAAGGGATACTACAAGTGCCGGAAAAAGTATCGCCTTCCTGGAACCGATTCTATCCGATAAGTAGGACAACGGTACAACACATATAGTGCTAATCCCGTAGAAGGCAGCCAGGGTGCCATCGGCGCTGGCTATGGCCCAACCCCGGTCACGCAGATAAAGCGGCAGGTAGCCTGACATCCCCATAAGAGTACCAACACGGAACAATAACGTTAACCCGATGAACCACAGGGCCTTGATACGAATCAGCTTCGAGAATGACTGGCGAAGCGGCATGCTACCGGAGACTTCAGCAGTTGCATCATCCTGATATGGCTCTCTCCCGAACAGGGCCCAGAGTATACCCACTACCACGGAAATGACTCCGTAGAAGTACATCACGTTTCGCCAGCCACCGAGAGCCGGCGACAGTACCGTGGCGCTAATCATGGGTCCCAGCATCAGCCCGAAACCCATGCCCATGGCGTATATACCCATCGCCATGCCCAGATTTCGACCTTTAAACCATATGCCGACCGTATTGGTTACGGTAATGGGTATTATCAACCTGACGATTCCGTTAATAAAGACAGTAAAAGCAAGGGTAAAAAAGCTGTCCGACAGACCCCTGAGCGCGCCGGTTATGCCCACCAGAATACAAGAAACGCTCAGGATGAGTTTCACCCCGAACTTATCGGTTAATACCCCGGCAATCAAGCTGACAAAGATGCCGGCGAAACTCGCGATACCCCAGATGGCTCCGATTTGTACCAGGTTTAAGCCCAGGTCCTCCGAAATTTCCTTAAAGAGGACAGGCATACAGGAAAAAGGAACAGCCGCTACAAACGCACCGGTCACTGTCGACAGCGCCAGTATGTACCATCGATAGGTTGACTGACGATTATCTGATATCAGGATTCTAATTTACCTCTGATTCCTGTAATAATTTCTCGGCAGTTATCGCCGCGATGGCGCCATCCCCTACCGCCGTGACGACCTGCCGGGGCGAGCCGCTCCGGATGTCGCCCGCCGCCAGGATATAAGGTACTTCCGACTCCATTCTATCGTTGACGATAATCTGGCCGTGGTCGTCCAGCGGAATAATGCCTTCCAGATAGTCCGTATTGGGCTCCAGGCCGATATGCACCAGGACGCCATCCACTTTCAGGGTCTCTTTTTTCTTGCTCGCCGCTTCCACCAGCTCTATCGCCTCGACCTTATCTTTGCCGGTGATAGCTTCTACCATGATACCGCAGCGGACTTCTATCCTGGGGTCGGCGTTTAGTCTATCGCGGAGGACCGCCGTAGCAGTCAGTTCGGGCATAGCCTCGACGATAATCACCTTCGAGGCGATTTTCGCCATATAGAGGGCTTCGGTAACGCCGGCATCCCCACCACCGCACACCGCTACCACCTGGTCGGCGTAGTGACCGCCATCGCAGAAAGCGCACTCAAAAACACCTCTCCCCGCCAGCTCCTCCTCGCCGGTGACGCCGAGCTTTTTATTCTTCGAACCCCCGGTGAATATTACGATATTGGTGGTGAACCCCTGGCCATTGGCGCAGCCCACCCAGCGAGTGCCCGAAAAAAGCTCCAGACTGATGACATCACCCGGTTCTGTCTGTAATCCGTACTTTTCGGCCTGCTTGACCATCTCCGCGGCAAGCTGAGCGCCGGCGACACCCTCGGTAAAGCCGGGGTAATTTTCTATAAGCTCAATATTACGTATGTAACCGCCGACGGTCTCCTTATCCAGCAGGAGAGTTCGCCGCCTGGCCCTACTTAAATACAGTCCGGCCGTCAGCCCCGCCGGTCCACCGCCGACAATGACGACATCCCAGTCAAACATGGAAAAAAATCCCCCTAAAGTATCTTTACACAGTCAGATTGAAATCAGGGCAGACCCGCGCCGGGGACATCCACCCTTACCATCTCCACGCGACCGCTCCGTTTTGCCTTAGCCTCGTCGGGTTGAGATGTTTCCGCCGTCGTAATAAAGAGGGTGCGGCGGTCCGGCCCACCGAGCATACAGGCAACAGCCTTGGCAGACAGCTCTACGTGGTCTATCACCTCGCCGCCTTCCCGTACACGAATAGCCTCGTTGCCAGACGCATCCGCAACCCAGATAGCATTTTCGGCGTCGAGACAGATGCCATCGGGGAACACGCTTTCGGCAACAATTCTGTCACGGTCAGCCGGTGACGTCTTATCATTAACCGCCTCCCCGAGTTGAGCCCAGACCCGCCGTCCCACCAGGGAGCCATCAGCCTCGATGTCAAAGGCGGTAAGGCGGGCGCCCCCTGTTTCGGCAACTATCAGCGTACGCCCGTCAGGGGTGATGACAGACCCGTTCGGGAAATACATATCATCGGCGACGACGCGCGCGCTACCGTCCGGCGTGACCATTATGATACTCGCCGGTGCAGATGGCTTCCCCGCGCCGATGTCGAACCCGAAGTGCCCGATATATGCCCGTCCCTGTTGGTCAACAACCATATCGTTGCAGGGGTACGGTGCCAGCCCGCTCAGGTCGGCAACCTCGGTCAGCTCATCGGGGTCGAGTCGTAACAGCCGTCGGTCGTTCATCGAGACCACCAGCAAACGCCCGTCGGGGAGCCAGCCCAGTCCCGAAGGTATACCCGGCACCTCCACGATTGTCTCAGCCTTGCCGTCAAGTCCGACGGTCATCACCCGATTTGTATAGAAATCAGAGAACCAGAGCTTACCGTCATGCCAGCGCGGGCCCTCGCCAAACGTCAGACCTTCCAGAAGAACCTCTGTTTTAAGAGTCATAAGAGTATCCTCCTTTAAAAGAGATATCCCTATTCTCCGGCAGTCAGTTCGGCCAGCCTTTGCAGCACCTCTTCCATGGCATCCCATTCGCTGCCGAAGCCAGCCCAGTCGCCCGCCTTAATGTTTTCCTGGGCTTTTTCATAGTGCTGGCGGGCTTCCGCTACAAGGTTAGCGATTTCACCATCCAATGGTGTCTCCGGTTCCGCCGGTTCTACGGGTTTCTCCGGTTCCGCCGGGTCTGCTGGCGCCGGTGGTTCGGGAACGGGTTCGGGCAGCGTCGCCTCCGCGCCGAAGACAGCCTGGATACTCTCCATCAACGTCGGCTGCATGATTATCTGCTCACCAGCAACCACGATGACCCGTTTCAGCTCGGGAAGACCCCCGGCCTCTGCCTGGAGGAAGACCGGCTCCACATACAGGATGGACTTGCCTAAAGGAATCAGCAGCAG
>JAGLTT010000098.1 GCA_023135135.1 Dehalococcoidales bacterium | reverse complement strand
GCCACCCCGATGCCCCCCTCGCTGCAGTCATGGCAGGCCCTTACTAAACCTTTAGTCGTAGCTCCGGACAGGGCATTCATGAGCTTCTTCGCTTTTACAGGAGATACTTTAGGCACGCTATTGCCGATATAGCCTTTAACGGCATAGTAATGCGAGCCGCCCAGCTCATTATGTGTCTCGCCGATGATATAAATCAGGTTGCCCGACTGCTTGCAGTCCATGGAAACGGACCTGTCGGTATCGTCCGTCACGGCCATGGCGGAAATTAAGAGCGTCGGCGGGATGCAGATGCTTTCCTTGCCCGTTTCATATTCGTTATAGAGGCTGTCCTTGCCCGATATGAAGGGCGTGCCGTAGACGATGGCCATATCGTAGCAGGCCTGCGCCGCTCGCACCAGAGAGCCGAGCCGGTCGGGCTTTTCCGGGTTGCCCCAGCAGAAATTATCGAGCAGGGCTACCTGCTCCAGGCTGCCGCCGACGGCGATAACCTGCCGTAAAGCTTCATCGATGGCCGAGGCGGCCATCCAGTAGGTATCGATGTCCCCGTATTTCGGGTTGATACCGTTGGATACGATAATACCCTTCTTGGAATCGGGCAGGGGCTGGATAACGGCGGCATCGCCGGGGCCGTCGTTAGCGGCGCCGACGAGGGGTTTTAATACGCTGGAGCCCTGCACTTCGTGGTCGTACTGGCGGATGACCCATTCCTTGGAGCAGACATTCCAGGAGCCGAGTATCTTTTTCAGGTCTTCCGTAAGGTCGGAGGTTGGGGGAAAGTCCGGTTCGGGGTGTTGCGGGGGCTGCCACGAAGCTATGCTTTCCAGCTGGGGAAGCCCGCCGTGCAGGAAAGCCATGTCGAGGTCGCCGACCAGGTTGCCCTGATAGTATAATTCGAGCCGTTTCGTATCGGTGTATTCACCGATGACGGTTGCTTCAACGTCCTCATTACGGAAAAGCGTGAGGATTTGCTCAATCTTATCCGGTGGAACGGCCAGCAGCATGCGCTCTTGCGACTCGGAGACCCATATCTCGAAGTAGGACAGCCCGGCGTATTTCAACGGGACTTTCTCCAGGTCGACGCGGACGCCGGTTTCTTCACCGGTTTCACCCACCGCCGAGGAAAGACCCCCGCCGCCGCAGTCGGTAATGCGGCAGTACAGGCCCAGGTCACGCGCCTTGATGATGGCGTCCAGGGCTTTCTTCTCGACAATCGGGTTGCCGATTTGCACGGAACTGGACGAGATGGTCTCGGACTCTTTATTAAGCTCGCCCGAAGCAAATGTTACCCCGTGGATGCCGTCCCGCCCCGTCTTGCCCCCCACCACCACGACGAGGTCGCCGGGTTTCTGCTGACCCTTCTGTGCCATGTCCTTCGGCATCATCCCCACCGTACCGCAATAGACCAGAGGGTTGCCCACGTAACGCTCGTCGAAGACGATGGCCCCGTTGGAAGTGGCGATGCCCATGCGGTTGCCGTAGTCGGCGACACCGGCGCGGACGCCCTTAAAGATACGGCGCGGGTGCAGCACACCCTTGGGGAGGTCGTCGTGAGGCAGGTCGGGTTGACCGAAGCAGAAGACATCGGTGTTCAGAATCGGCTTGGCGCCCATCCCTGTACCCAGGGGGTCGCGGATAACACCCCCGATGCCCGTCGCGGCCCCGCCGTACGGCTCCACCGCCGAGGGGTGATTATGAGTTTCAACCTTAAAGCAGATGGCGTAGCGGTCGTCGAAATCGATAACGCCGGCATTATCTTTAAATACCGAGAGACACCAGGGCTTGTTCAGTTCCTCGGTGACTCTCATGACGGTGCTTTTCATCAGGTTATCGATGGTCTGGTTGCCGAGTTGAATTTTAGCTTTGAAGGTCTTGTGAATACAGTGCTCCGACCATGTTTGTGCCAGCGTCTCCAGCTCGATATCGGTCGGTTTACGGCCCAGCTTGCGGAAGTAGTCCTGGATTATCCTCATCTCTTTCAGGTTCAGCCAGAACCTGTCCTTGCTCAGTTCCATCAGGGCATTGTCGTCCATACCGTCAATGTCGATAGTTTCCAGAGAGAACTGGTAGGTCGCCGGCGGCAGCGCCACGGCCTCTTTCTTGGCGACGATGTGCTGGACGACGCTGTTGACCAGCAGCTTATCGCAGATGGACTGGAGAGTATCGCCGGGGAAATCGCCCCACAGCAAGTACTTCCTGGCCGTCCTGACCGCCTCAACGGTGGTTATGCTCAGGTCCTCGATTCCCTTCCTGACGCTGTCCATGACGGGGTCCATAACACCGGGATTATAGGCAACCTCGACGAGACGGGCGTCGGCGGGGGGTGGTGTTTCCTGATACGAATACTCTCCCACGATGGGGTCGGCCAGCAGCTCCCGGCAGATTCTCAGCACGTCTTTTTCGTCGATTTTGCCTTCAAGCAGGTAAACATTGCTGACCCGGACACGCTGTACCGTTTTGATGCCAAGGTCGAGGATATCCTTTTCCAGCGCTTCCGCCTGTGGGTCGGTGAACCCTTTCTTTACCGAGACCTCTATACGAATCAACGCTAATTCCTCTCTCTCATATATAATAAAACACTACATGCCCGTCCGTCTATCCACCCGGTTGATCAAGAAAGTGAGCCACCGGCTCGGTTCTGCCATCTGGCCGAAGTCAAATTCCATATAAGCTGCATCGGTAGCTTCGGCGAAGTATTTGCCATTTACGGCTTTATTATGCACGAAGTCCAGCATACTCTGAAAAGCCCGGCTGTCCACAGCATAAGGGAAAAGCGACAGCACATCAAGTACCCGCATTATACCGTATTTCACCGCCGGATATTGCAGGCTTTTAAATCGCCTGCCGATTCCGAATCCGTACAAATGCGTTCTTTCTTCCCAGTGTGTCAGCAGCAGGTCGATGGCGCCGTGGAGTTTGGGGTTTTCCCGGTATTGCCCGTACTGACCGAGCAATCTGAGGATGTTGAGATTATCCATGGGGCAAGATTCTCTACCGAAATCTTCACCATAACAATCCCAGCCACCGTTAGACATCTGCGTGCTTAGGATATCACGGATGTATTTTCCCAGGCGCGGGTCTTCCCGGTAGCCCATCATGGCCAGCGAAGATATGAGAATGGCCGACATGCAATAGTAATTATCCTGGACATTCGGCGGGATGATAAAAGAGCCGTTTCCCGATTGAAACCGGAAAATATCTTCCGCTTCGGATTCCAGTCCCAGGTCACGGACGGTAAGCCCGATATCGGCCAGGAAAAAGAGGTCCCAGTAAGCCTTGGCGGGTTCTGTGTAGTGTACTCTCCCGGTCTTTAAAGCCGGAATGCCGGCGCTGCCGCCCTTCAGCCTGCTTATGATTCCCGCGATTGAACTATCCTGAAGTACCGGCTTAACGTCCGGTTGTGTGTCCAGTAACTGGAGTTCTACGGCATATCTAAGCCATGAGGGGCCTTCCAGCAACCAGTCGAGGACTTTTTTATCCAAAATTCACGCCTGCTAATCTACTCTCTCGGCATTTCGCGGGGATGTTCTGACTCTTCTATTTTAACGTTTTTTAACGCCGGCGTAAAGCCTGCGGCATAGCTGAATTACCGGGATATAATTCTTATATTTTTTATTATCATGTTGCTCATGGATAAAAGGGTAAGCGCATTCGGCGACTCTTAATCTAGAAGAATCCGGTTTGGGAAAATATATACCGCGGACATTATTGCACCCGATTATGGGCCGATGTATAATAAACCAATGTTAAATCAGGGGGCATATTATTTAGCCGTTACGGCTGGATGAAAATCATATCATACCCGCACAGGAAGGGGGAAGAAACAATGGCTTATGAAGCAAAAGACTACAGCGAACTCATCGGCATGGAAGGTTTCAGCGAGACCCTGCTAACGAACCATTTCACTCTTTACCAGGGCTATGTGACCAATACCAATAAGCTGACGGACATACTGGCGGCTATGTTGAAAGAGAGTAAGACCGCTACCCCGGAATACGCCGAGCTTAAGAGACGTTTCGGTTTTGAATTCAATGGCATGCGCCTCCACGAATATTACTTCGAGAATCTGGGCGGCAAGACCCCCCTGGACAGGTCCGGGGCCCTGGCGAAGAAGCTGGCCGGGGCTTTCGGCAGCTACGATGACTGGGAAAAGGATTTCCGGGCTACGGGGGCAATGCGGGGCATCGGCTGGGTGGTGCTTTATCAGGATGACACGAACGGCGGACTATG
>JAGLTT010000097.1 GCA_023135135.1 Dehalococcoidales bacterium | reverse complement strand
TTATCATGCGGGTCAAAATGGGTGAAGTTCTCCCACATGGCATGACCGCCGCCTCCCATACCGCCTATGCCTCCCATCATGGCATCGCCGCCGGAAGCCACGATATTACCCTTCTTTTCCCATTCAGCCTTAAAAGCCGTTGCCTCTTCAGCACGCGGTGGTTCTCCTGAAGTCCCGAAGTCCGGGGTGCCTCCCAGTCCGAAACAGCCGTCATAGCCGCCTCCATAGACGAGGTTCAGATTCTTGTGCCCCAGCCTTATCATGTAGAGGAGTGACCAGTTATACAGGTCGGGTTCCAGCATCGCCTTTACCTTCCAGCCTCCGGTCTCTTCCAGTATCTTATCCAGA
The DNA here is from genome assembly GCA_023135135.1 of Dehalococcoidales bacterium. Lineage (GTDB taxonomy): Bacteria > Chloroflexota > Dehalococcoidia > Dehalococcoidales > RBG-16-60-22 > JAFGPF01. Next base: position 3,891 of record JAGLTT010000097.1, on the reverse strand, counting down.
GCCTTGTCCTGCCATTCGATATCGCCCGGGGTCATGCCCGCCAGGACAATCTGGTAATCGCGCTTCATATCCTCGGTCATTCTCTGTACTTCCGGGTCTTTCAGCAGTTCTTCAATGTCGGAAAGCGTCTTGGTGGGGTCGGACAGTATCCTGACCATGGCGCCCTTAAGGTCTCTGCCGAACATGTTGAACTGCCGGTGCGCGACATAGCCGATTCCCGCATCGAAGACCATGTAACAGGAATTAGCCCACGCCTTCCAGGATGGAAAGCCCAGGGTATATACCCTTAAATTATCCGGCAGCACCGCCTTATAGGCGGGCGGTTTACCTTCCACCGGTAGCGTGGCAGGTCCCGGCCAGGGGTAGAGTTTAATGGCGCACTTGGTGAATACACCCATCGCCCCGTTCGTCCCCACCATTCCCCTGACGAGTCCTTTCAGACTGGGACCGGGCCCGTCACAGCAGAACCAGCCCAACCCGGAACCCACAGAGCCTATCCTCAGGATTTCACCGTCAGGCATGACCCATTCCACCCCGAGTAGATTCTCATTGTGGTGACCCATGTAAAGGGTATCCGGCCCGAGTCCTCCCAGAGCAGTGGCACTGGCGAGGCAGGAACAGCTGGCGCCGGGCCCGTGGATGTGGGTATTCAGTCCCACCTTCATCGTTTCCGCCTGAAGCGTCGCCCCGATGACATGCGGCTCGACTACGGCGAAGTTGTTCTTATCATCAATTTCCAGGATTCGGTCCATCCGCCTCATGTCCAGCTGGATGGTATCATCTTCCAAGGGATACCCCCAGGCCGACCAGAACGTACTGGAGGGTTTAAATTTTACCTTGTATTTGTTGCATATCTTGACGATGCCCTGAACCTCTTCGGCGCTTCCCGGCAGCAGGACAGCGGCACCCCTGGGCGTGTATACCCGGTAATATGGGCCAATGTGAATGGCAGTATGAGACAGCGGGTACCGGTAACAATCCAGCAGCGCCGGGTCGTCGGATATATACTCTTTGCCTACGACTCCCTCTAATTCCCGATAGGCTTCTCTCGATAACGCCATGTCTCAATCCTTCCCTTGTTAAATTGCCTGCTTAACGAGGTCGGTAACATCAAAGACCTTCATCTTGTCGCCCGCAGCATTAATGGCATCCTTAAAATTCGTCTCACACCACGGGCAGGCGCTTACTATGGCCTCAGCCCCGGTGGACTTCGCCTCTTCAATCCTTTCCGTAGCCGTCCAGTTGGAAAAGTCAGGATAGGTTTCTCTTGTCCCGCCGCCGGCGCCGCAGCACCAGGCGTATTCCCTGATTCTCTCCATTTCCACCAGCTCCAGGCCGGGGATATTCTTAAGTACATCTCTCGGCGGGTCATAGATACCCCAGGCCCCATTGTACCTGGGTTTTTTGGGCTCATAGATTACTATTTGGTTTTTAATTTTCTTCTCTTTGCCATCCCAGGGTACGTACGGCTCTCCACGTCTGCCCAGGTGGCAGGGGTCGTGATAGGTAACGCGCAGGGGCACTTTTTTGCTGAATTTAATCTTGCCTTCCTTAATCAGGCGGTCGAAATACTGCACGGTATGGAAAATCTCGAACTTCGCCCCCAGGGGGGGATAAAGGCGAGAGAAGGCGTGATAACAGTCGGCGCAGGGGGTTACCACTGTCTTAACACCGGCGGCAGTCCAGGCCTTGATGGTATTTTCCGCAAGCCTGGTGAATTCTTCTTTATAGCCCATGTCATAGACCCTACCGCCGCAACAGGACTCGTCTTTCCCCATGATGCCGATATCAACGCCGGCATTCTTTAAAATGGTTACGGCCGACCTGGCTGTTTCCTGAAGTTCTTCATCGTAGCTGAACCGGCAGCCGGCGTGGAAGAGGACTTCCGCCGACTCTCCGGGGACACTCTTGACGTCCAGGCCTTCGGCCCAATCGCCGCACCTGACACCGGATTTCATCATCATGTTATTTTCTTTGCGGAGATGCTCGATAACGGCCGTATGCTCCGGCAGCACTTGGCCGTCCTCAACCAGCCTGAATTTCAATTCATGTATCATTTCCAGTGGTTCCAGGTTGTAGCGGCAAATTTTATCGGAAACGTCACAGGACCCGCAGGTCGTGCATTTATAGACTATATCTACGACCCTATCGGTATAAGTGCTCTGGCCGTTCAGGAGTGACAGGGCGACGGCATATCTGCCGCGCGCGGAGTAGCTGAGGAAATTATTATAGGCTATACTGGGACAGCCTTTGGCAAACCTCCAGCTCTTTACCTGGTCAAACGGAATCCATTTACAGTACGAGCACTGGCTGCACCTTTCCATATCGACTTTATAGTCTTCTAGCGCCACTTTCTAATGCCTTCTTTCTATATTTCTGTTACGCTTAAAAGCACAGCTTACCCGGGTTCATCACGTTGTTGGGGTCGAATATCCCCTTAAGCTTCTTTAGCACAGTCGTCGTCTGTATATCCCGGCTATAGGCCATATCTGCCCATATGCCGTAGGGTCGTGAGAAGAAAGCCCCCTGCTCAATCAGCTTTTCACTGGCTTCAGTCAGGAGGTGTTGCATCCTGGTTGCTTCTTCCAAATCATCCCTGTCGAAGGGGAGGATAAACTCGCAATGGACATTGGCTCCCTGGTGCAGGGGCTGGACGTATACGCCGATATCCGAGGCCGGGTAACCGCTTGATTCGGCCACCGATTTCACCGTCTTGATAAATTCCGGAGTCCTGTTGAGGGTGGTTATGAAGAGGATATCCTGATATCCCGCCTTATAGCCGAGTTTCCAGTAGGGCTCACGGGAGGGGTTGAGCAACGCTTTCCGCACATCATCGCCCGTGGCTCCCGGAACTGCCGATTCGAGTTTAAGGCCGAATTTCCCGGCAATATCCGAGATATCCTTCTCCTGATACGCAACCCTTTCCTCGGGGAGTATGCTGCGCCCGGCTATACCCACCAGAACAACCCAGGGTGGTAGCTCCTTCATTAACGCTTTAATCCCGTCGGGGCTGTCTCCAAGGATATATGCCAGGCTTGAGTTATTCAATAATAAAAGCTCGTCGGCAAACCTGAATTTCAGCAACTGGTAAGTAAAATCAAACAGGTCATCATGTTTCTGGGCCGGCACAATGAAGAGCTTGTGGAGCGCCGGTAATATCTCGCATTTTACCGATGCCCAGGTCACGATACCCATGCTACCCTGGGCGGCGGAAACAAACCTGTAGAAATCCGCCTGCCCGGGACCCGTTGCTCCTGCCGGTGCCTGTTTCCTCTTCCAGGCCTCTTCAAATGAGGACCAGTTACCGGCGTCGCCGGTTACCAGCTTATTACCGTCTCCCCAGATAATTTCATTGCATCGTAACGGGTCAAGCGACGCCCATAGCTGCCTGGGTATCAGGGTAGGCTCCCTTTCCAGGAGGCTGGCTACTACCGACTTGCTGGCCCGCGGGAGCAAAGGTGTAGTAAGCCTCAGGCCTTCCTTGGCCAGTTCGGGCTGGAGTTCGGTGTAGGTTACTCCCGGCTCAATCATCGCCACCCTGTTTCGGCGGTCGATTCTCATAATCTTCTTCATTCCGCTCAGGTCCACAATGACCGCTCCCGTTACGCTGGGAACAGTATCACCGCGGAAGCGCGGCGGTCCCGAACTCACCGGAACCAGCGGCGTGGCAGTCTGATTAGCCCACCTGACAATCGCCTGAACCTCATCGGCGCTCTTGGGCTTGATTATTAACCGGGGCTTTACAGGTTTGACGAAGCTTAAATCCCTGGAATAGGCGTCCAACGTTTCAGGGTCATCGATAACACATTCCGAACCTACGATACCGGCCAACTCTTCTTTTAAAGCCATCCTTCTTTCGCCTACTCCTTTCAGATATTTAATGCCCTATTC
>JAGLTT010000096.1 GCA_023135135.1 Dehalococcoidales bacterium | reverse complement strand
TGAAGTCGGCGGCGGTAACCCCGCGCCCGTCATGAAATACGGCATCCTCACGCAGGTAGAAAGTATAAGTCCGCTGGTCTGTACTCACCTCCCACCTCTCGGCGATATCCGGCGCCGGTTCCAGGTTATTGTCGAGTCTTACCAGGCCATTGTAAATCTGGGCGATATAATCATGGGAGGTCATTTCCGCCGATACCGCCGGGTCGAGTGTAATGGGGTCGATTCCGTACAGTTTAAGTACGCCGCTCCCAAGAACTTCAGGAGTGTCCTGCGGCGTGGTCTGCGGCGTGGTCTGCGGCCCCTGGCAGCCCGCCAGCGGCAGGCCAAACAGTAGCACAATTGATAGAAATATAAATAAGACTCTTTTCATGGTTTAGCTCTAAGGTATTCTCCAGAGACAATATAACACAAAGTCGTTTCCTGTGCACAATATACACGCTAAGTTTAGCCGGAGAGGTCAACCTGAATAAGAGCCATTTACGAAGGAAATTTGACAATTGTCATATTATATGCTATTTAATTGACTAGTGACTTTAATTAAAGGGAGGATAAAATGCTGCCCAGCGAAATGATAATACTGATGGCCACCGTTGTTAATACTAAAACAGGAAATAAATTACTGACCCGCTCTATGGACGTCACCAGTGAATATATCGGCTATCTATATAACTCCCTGGTAAATCGCGGCTACTTGAAGGGACACCGGACAACCGGTTACCAGCTTACCGTAATTGGTAGAGAGGCTGTTTCCGACTTTATAAGAAAGAACAGGACCAGGTCCAGAGACGTGGTAAAAAGATTAAAGATGCTGGGCATTGAAATAAGCCCGGAGCAGGAACAGAAAATAGAAAAAATGGAGAAAGAATCGATTAACGCCAGGTAATTTCTTGTTTCCTTCCTTCACCATATCCCGGCACACAGGGAGGATGCTGGCCTGTGTGACCTCCTTTATTATAGTGAGCTATGCATTCTACACGCAGGGGTGCATAGCTCACATTTATTATATGAATTTGAAATAAAAGGAATCTTCAACGTATAATCATTAAAGACAAAGATAGAGTTAAGGAGAAGAAGCATGGTTTCAGAGAAGTATGCCAAGTATTACAAGAGCAAACCCGTTGCAGATTTCACCAAGCTATATCCAGAGCTCACCGCTCCCTCTTTCCATATCTGGGGCAAGGAATGGGACTCCGGCTACAGGATGGACTGGTTCTGCGTCACCGAACCTTTCCTGATGATAAACGACCCCCATACGCATGATTTCGACCAGTTCCTGGCTTTCCAGAACGCCGATGCCACCAAGGTGAATGAGTTCGATGCTGAAGTATGGCTTTACGTGGGGCCCGAGGGCGAGCAGGAAAAATTTGTGATTACAGAAACCTGTTTCATACATATCCCGGCCGGCATGGTTCATACTCCGCTGGAGTTCAAGATAATCCGCAAACCCATCGTCTTCATGGATATCGCGCTGACGGCCAAGTACGTACGTAAACCGGAAGACGAATCAAAACCGATAATGACGGAAGGACAATAGCGGACTAATTGCCGCCATGATGTAAGCAGCGGTAACTCAGGCGCGGGAAGAGCGCATCAGTACAGCCCCTCCTTTTTCAGGCTGACATAGTTCTTCCCGCCGATGATAATATGGTCCAGGACATCTATGCCCACGATTTCCCCCACCTCGGCCAGTCTCTTGGTTAATTTTATGTCATCTTCAGATGCCTCGGTATCCCCGGAAGGGTGGTTGTGGACGAAAATAACCGCGGCGGCGCTGGCGGATATCGCTTCTTTGAAGACCTCCCTGGGGTGAACGATACTGCTGTCCAGGCTGCCGACCGATATTTCCGCCACCCTTATCAACTGGTTCCTGGTATCGAGCAGTAACGCCAGAAAATATTCCTTCTGCTTATCCTTCAGCCTCCCCTGCACCAGATTGGCCACATCATCGGGAGTCTTTACCAATGTCTTGCCCGTCGACTCCGAGTAGCCCTCTACACGACCGGCCAGCTCCACAGCCGCCTTTATCTGGGAGGCCTTGGCAATACCGATGCCCCGTATCTGGGAGAGTTCTTCCAGCGAGGCCCCGGTAATCCCCTTGAGTCCCCCGAACTGACTGAGCAGCCTCTGAGCGGTCACCATTACCGACTCCCCAGCGATGCCCCTCCCCAGTATCAGCGCCAGTATCTCCTGCGCGGATAGAGCCTCCACCCCCAGCCTCTGCAACCTCTCTCTCGGCCTGTCGGCGACGGGCAGGTCATGAATGGTCATCGAATCGTAATTAACCTGACGGGGCTTTTTCATGCCAGCTTAGTCTAGCACCAAGAGAACCATTATATCAAGACTACCACTACCCCCCATCCAAAAGTCCTAAGGGCAGATACTGGGTAATAACCACCAGTTAATTTGAAAGTGCGTTATTACCAGAATAAGGGTTGACAGTATTCAAAAAAAACCTGCCAGCGAATATCATCAGAAGTAGGTTTACAGGGGAATGATTAATCAACGGATATTCCCTGAAAAAAGGAGGAAAATGCTCTGTGTAGTCCGGCCTAAAGCCTGTAAAAGATGCGGCGGTGACCTCTCGCTGGAATGCGATATCTACGGCGTCTATATCGAATGTATCCAGTGCGGAGCCAACTGGAACCGTAGAGACGTGACACTCCCCAAAATCCAGGACGCTGTAAAAGCGGTAAAAGCCAAACCGATAGCGACTACCGGACGCCAGAGATAATTTTAAGGGACCGCGACGGTCTCTAAAGAAGCCCTCCACAGGGTATTCAATCCGTCCATATCGAATCCGTACACCTTTTCCAGAGCCTCGTCATATCCGCTGCCCTCTTTAAAGGTATTGAGCAGCCTGAACATCTTGTCCCGTCCGTAATTATCGATGAGATACTCCACCAGCCTGTAGCTTTCGGCATAAGCCAGGAGAGACTCATCGGCGTAGGCGGAAAACGGACTGGCCAGGCTGCGCACCGAGATAAGGCTATTCTGATTCCAGGCTTCAGCCAGAGCATTCGTAAAACTTAATGTCAGTTCACCCTCGGACGTCATCGCCAGACCCTCGTCAAGCCAGGTAGGTAAATCGCTGTAAGGATTAAAGGTAACCTGGTGCACCACCAGATGGGTTAACTCGTGGGAAATCACCCGTTTGCCCCATTCAATATCGTGCGAATCAGGTGATATGCCGATGGCGATAACGCCATAGCGTACATAAGCGACGCCACCCGTCCACTCCTGCGGGTAAATCATGGCCCCCCGCAGGTCGGAAGAATTGGCATAAATATAGAAACGTATCGGATTTTCAAGCTCGGCACCGGTATTCTCCGCCAGACGTGACAGCGCTGACTGGGTTGCTTCCATAAGCTCACTCGCGAACGAATTGTCACCCTTGTACCAGAATATCGTAACATCACCCTCGGTAATTTGCCGCCAGTTGTAGCGATTGTCGTCTATTTCAATCCGGGCCGGCGTAGTGCGTACTTCTTTTCCGCCGGCATCGGTTACCTGCCACCAGTAGTCCACATCCGACCCCGGCGGTAGTCCGCCCGTTTTCCTCATATCCATGACCCACTGCGCCGTGACGGAGGTCGACGGTACGAAGAGGACATATATCTCACTGAAAATGTTGACGTGTTCCATGCGGTTGACCACGTAGCACAGGCGAATATCGGTAATCATAACATCACTCTCGGCAGATACGTTGAAGATAAGCCTCATGGGAAAGTCCATCTCCGCCGAGCTGTTGGTTACAACCAGTTCACCATCAGCCCGTACCAGGCCGGGACTGAACAATCCGAGCGATAAACAAATTAACAGGACTATTAAAGCAATTTTCTTAATCATTCTTCCTTACCCATATAAGAACGCAGGTACGCATCGATAAAGCCGTCCAGCTCCCCGTCCAGCACGGCTGCGGCATTGCTTGTCTCGTAGTCGGTACGGTGGTCCTTGACCATCCGGTACGGGTGCAGGACGTAGCTCCTGATTTGATTGCCCCACCCCGCCTCTATCCTCTTTCCCTTTATTTTGGCTTTCTCCTCCTCCCTCTTTTCCAGCTCCTGTTCCAGTAGCCGCGCCCGGAGTATCTTGAGGGCAAAATCCTTGTTCATATGCTGTGAGCGCTCGCTCTGGCAGGTCACCACCAGCCCGGTCGGCAGGTGCGTTACCCTCACCGCGCTGCTCGTTTTCTGCATGTGCTGCCCCCCGGGCCCACTGGAACGGAACACGTCAATCTTTATTTCATCAGGAGCGATATCAAGGTCGATATCCT
>JAGLTT010000095.1 GCA_023135135.1 Dehalococcoidales bacterium | reverse complement strand
GCGGGAAGGGCGATGCCGACATCGACAGCGCCGCTCTCGACTGCCTGCCTGATTTCCTCGGTATCGCCATATTCCTTGATATTCAGTGTGTCGAGCTCCTGAATCATGGGTATCAATTGCGAGTTGCCTTCATCCAGGACTCCCAGCGTGGCTTTTCCGGTAAATAGTGTACCGAAAATTAAGCTTACCATTAGCGAGATGACGAGCGGGGCGACAATGGAGAGAATGAAGATATAGCCTTTTGAGCCATGCAGGAATTCTTTACCCAGCAGTATGCCTACTCGTTTGAGACTCATCGGACTCTCCTCCTCAGAACGTATATACCAATCCAGGTGATTACCACGCAGAATCCCAGGAGAATCAATAAATTGAGCCAGATATCACCCCAGCCGGAGCCGAAGTTAGCCACCCGGTGCACGATATCGACCAGGTAATAGGACGGGAGTATCTTAATCCAGTTCGTAATCGCTCCGGGAAACAGGATGCTGAACGATGGCACCATTAATATAATGAACGCAGGAATACTCCAGGCCAGCACCGACATGAAGTCCTTGCTCACGGATGAGATAAGAAAAGCGACTCCGGTGACCAGCACCGCTCCCAGCAGCAGGGTTATCAGTATTATCAATGGCCCTCCGCCAAAACCACCGACCAGCAGCATGAACAGCACCGCCTGTCCGAAGGCAAGCCCGGTGCCGGTAATGCCTTTGGCGACAAACAGTTCTTTAATAGACATCGGGGTTACCAGCAGGGCGTGTACGGTGCCCCGTTCCATCTCTTCGGATAGAAGGTTAGCCAGCCCCATCATTTCCACCATGAGAATCATGATAGCGAGGAGGGGTCTTAACCTGTCCCGCGGCGGTATCGGTGTGCCCGACATATCCGGTCCCAGAATTTCCTCGGTAGCTTCGATATTTAAAGGCTGTCCCGTCTGGAGATAAGCCAGTTCCCTGATAATCAGGGCGACGGTATCCTTCATCTCCTGCGGCACGTCCGGCGTGAAATAAAGAATGATGGTGGGTTTTTGTTGGGAAGCCATTTTTTCCATCATGTCCGCCGGCAGCGATACTCCGGCTAAGTACCTGCCCTCAATGACACCTTCTTTCAGGGCGGCCTCGGACGCTACCGTTTCTACTTCCAGGCCCTCTTCCTGCATCTCCGTAAAGGCCGGGAGAGCTACCGGCGAGTACAGCCCGATTTCAAGGTTTTCATTGACCGTGCCGGGCATGACAAAGTAGATGATGATGTAGAAAACGAAAGCGAGAGCCGTCAGGGCTGCGAACAGCTTATTCCTGAAGAAGAGGGAGAAGTCTTTGGCAACGAGGGTGCCGATAATGCGCCAGTTCATTACACGAGCCCCCGTCCCGTAAGGCTGATGAAGATATCTTCCAGGGTAGCTTCTTCACTGTGGATGGTGACTACTTTTTCCTGTGAAAAGAGTTTCCGGACGGCCTCGGGTGTCTCCGGGGTATCCAGGGTTATTTCGCGGTCCTCAAGTCCGCCGTCATCACCGGCGACCTTTGCCTTGAGCGCCCGCTTGCCGTGTTGCTGCTTGAGCTGGTGGGGAGTATCCAGCGCGACGATTTTTCCCTGGTTCATGAAGGCTACCCGGTCGGAGAGCTTGTCGGCCTCCAGCATGTCGTGGGTGGTGAGAAACACGGTGGCGCCCCGCTCGCGCTCTTCGAGGATAATGTTCCTTATCTTCTCGGATGAGGTCGGGTCGAGTCCGTTGGTGGGTTCATCGAGAAAGAGGACGCGGGGGCTGTTAAGTATGGACCTGGCCACCATGAGGCGCTGCTTCATGCCTTTGGAATACGTCTCGACCCTGTCTTTTCCCCGCCCGGGCAGGCCCACCCGCTCCAGCAGGGCATTGCCGTCGAACGAACGCATGCCGAACAGGCGGGCGAACAGGTTGAGGTTTTCCAGGGCACTCATCTGTTCGTAGAGATTCGTCGTTTCAAAGCAGACGCCGATCTCTCCCTGTACCTTTTCGACGTTCTTCGTGACATCCATGCCGAGCAGCCTGGCCTGTCCGCCTTTGGGCTTGAGCTGGCCGGTCAGCATCTTGAAGGTGGTCGTCTTACCGGCGCCGTTAGGGCCGAGAAAACCCATTATTTCGCTTTCGGCAACATTGAAGCTGATATGGTCTACGGCGATTAATTCACCGTACCGGTAGGTCAGGTCTTCGGCTACAATAGCATCTCGCGCCATCTCATCTCCTTTCTCTCCAGGGAAAAGCCTTATTTACCCGGAACTCTATGCCTGATTGTGATTATCTTTTATGTTAGCATTAATATCACCGTTTTGTCTCATTCCTCACTCCTGACCCTATCTCCAGATTGTTTAACGACCGCTCCGTGTTATGCTATAATATGTGCTCAGGACGTTAAAAACCATGACAGGGACAAGACATAAAGCCAGAATTATTGCCCTGCAGGCACTATATGAGATTGACTCCGTGGGGCGGCGCCCCGAAACGGTGTTAAAACGCCTCCTGTCCGAAGTGGACTTTTCCGAGGAAAACACTGTTTTTATCCGCGAGCTGGTAGAAGGCGCCGTCCGTAACAGTGATGAAATCGACGGCAATATTCAGAAGTTTGCCCCGGCCTGGCCGGTGGAACAGTTAGCGATGGTAGACCGTAGTATTCTCAGACTTGCAATCTTTGAGATTTTATTTGATAATAAAGTACCGGTGAAAGTAGCCGTAAATGAAGCGGTTGAGCTGGCAAAGACTTTCGGGAGTGAGAACTCGGCTAAATTTATCAACGGTGTTCTGGGGTCGGTAAGTACGCTGGCCAGCCGGTAGAAAGCTTTAATAAAGGGGGGGCAAAGTGGCAACCATCTTTGATAAAATTAAAGACATAGTTGTGGAGCAGCTTGGTGTTGATGAAAAAGATGTGGTGGCCACAGCTAGCTTTGTTGAAGATTTAGGCGCGGATTCACTGGACCTGGTAGAACTGATTATGTCTCTGGAAGAGGCTTTCAGCACTTCGGACCGGAAAGTCGAGATACCGGATGAGGCCGCTGAGAAGATAGTGACCATTCAGGACGCTATTGATTATATTAAAGAACAGGGTGTCGAGGGAGATTAACTTTCCACCGACGCGAAGTTCTTAGAAAATACACACTGGTTTCTCTTTCCACTTCATAGGGAATATACGCGTGCGTCCTTTTCAATACGGGGGACGCGTTTTACATACCCTTTACCCAGGCTACGGCGTTAATAAATACCTGCAGACCGTCGCCTGTTTCCCGCGGTGTTTCTCTTGTCCAGCGGGGGTGCTGTGTCCAGCGGATGAAGCGTTCCGGGTGGGGCATCAGGGCAAAGATGCGGCCTGAGTCATCGCAGATACCGGCGATATTCCCCAACGAGCCATTCGGATTATACGGGTAGCCTGCTTGCGTGTTTCCCTTTTCATCGGCGTACTGGACGACGACGTTTAGTTTTTCGGCCACACCGGGCTCCGCCACCAGCTTTCCCTCCCCGTGGGCCACCGGGATATACATACTTTTCATTCCCCTCGTGAAGACGCAGGGGCTTTTTTCATTGATTTTCAGGTAGACCCAGCGGCACTCAAATTTGCCCGAATCGTTACTGGTCAGGGTTATCGGTTGACCGGTCTTACCTTTGATACCGGGGAGAATTCCCGTTTTCACCAGGACCTGAAAGCCGTTGCAGATGCCCAGCACAAGCTTACCGGCCTCGACGAATTTCAGGATATCCTCTCCCAGCCTCAGTTTGATTTCATTAGCTAAAATTTTACCGGCGGAGATATCATCGCCGTAGGTGAAGCCGCCGGGGCTGACCAGTATCTGGTAGTCCGCCAGGCGTTTTTCTCTCCGGAATAGCTCGGTCACCAGTGCCGAGTCGACCTCGGCCCCGGCCTGCTCGAAAGCCACCTGTGTCTCCAAATCGCAGTTCGTCCCGGGAGCCCGCAGCATCAATATTTTTGCTTTAGCCATCAATAACCTACCATCTTAGTGGCTTTTGCCACGCTTCTTTCAGTTCGGCAATATTTGCGTTAAGCACCACCTTACCGTTGAGTCCAAAAACCTCGAATTTATTGTTGTCCGTTACCCGCCCGATTTCCGCGAAAGCGACGCCGGACATCATCCTCTCGAATTCCTGTTTGTCCTCAGGGGTTACTTCAGCTATAAATCGGGTATTCGATTCTGAGAACAGGATAAAGTCGTCACGCTCAATCGACTCCGCCAGCGGGACTTTCTTGAGGTTGACGGTCATGCCGAGTCCTCCGGCAAAGGCCATCTCCGCCGC
>JAGLTT010000094.1 GCA_023135135.1 Dehalococcoidales bacterium | reverse complement strand
CGCCGCCGCCGTAAAGGGCACTCATAATAACCGCCCAGCCCCCGTTCTGCTCACCGATCAGGTTTGCCCTGGGGACGTGCACGTCTTCGTAAAAGACCTCGTTTGTTCTCAACCCGGCCATGGTATACAGAGGGCGTATCGTAATTCCGGGGCTCTTTAAATCGACTATGAACATGCTAAGCCCCCGGTGCTTTTTTACAGCGGTAGGGTCCGTCCTGGTCAGCAGCCAGTGATATTCGCAGGCGTGGGCTTCGCTGTTGTATATCTTCTGCCCGTTGAGGATAAACTCGTCCCCGTTGTCCACGGCGCGCAGCTGGATAGAGGCTATATCGGAACCGGCGTTAGGCTCGGTATAACCGAGGGCAATGTCGATTTCCCCGCGGGCAACGCCCGGCAGGAACCTCTGCTTCTGTTCCTCGGTGCCGCTGATGAGGACGGCATTGCCGAGTTCAACGCCATCGAGGGGAAAGGGGGCGTGGTGAGCGGTAATCTCATCTACCTTGATAGCCTCTGCCATGATGCCCATGCCACGGCCGCCGTACTCCTCCGGCCATCTGGGAGCCAGCAGCCTCTGTGCGCCCATTTTCCGGAGCAACTCCTTGGAGTAGGGTCCTGCCCCCTGCAAAGACAGCGTCTCGGCAACAACATTCTCATTACATTCCTTGTCCAGAAACTCGCGTATTTCCTTCTGGAATGCCTTTTCCTCCGGGGAAAGCTCAAAATCCATTCTTCATCCTCCTGAGACCATAAGCATGTTGTACGCGGTATTTTGTCTACCTTTATCAGGCCGAACTGCCGGCAAGTCCAGCAAGAAAAAGCCTGCAGTCCCGGTTGCTTCCAATAAAAACCGGCCTGCTACAGCAGACCCGGGGTTTCTATCTCTTGTAGACAATGGCGGAGGAATTGCCCAGTTTGCCCGAATTTACCGAGAAGCCGATTTTGGCGCCCTCGACCTGCCTTGGTCCCGCATCGCCTCTCAGCTGCGTTACTATCTCATAGGTTTCCGCGAGGGCCTGCGCTGGAATGCACTCTCCTGAAGAAGTGCAGCCGCCGTCCGTGCATACCGGAATCCTCCCGCCCATTGACGTAGCGCCTTCCCTGAGCAGTTTTTCAGCACCGCCTTCCTTGCAGAGCCCGATATCTTCATACCACTGGATTTCCATGGCGCCGGTCAGGTCATAGACACTGGCTACATCCAGGTCCTCGGGGCCCACGCCGGCCTCCTCGTAAGCCTTAAAGGTCGATTTAATGCCGGCATCATTCTCATTCGGAGGCGGGACTTCACTGAAGTCGCTGCCGAACCCACCCATGCCGGGGGCGGGGTACTGCGGGTTGGAAGCCCCGATGCCGGCGATAATAATCGGCTTGGTGGTGTATTGTTTAGCCTTTTCCGTACTGCACACCACGCACGCAGCGGCGCCGTCGCTGGTGGCGCACACCTGATAGAGGTGCAGGGGATAAGCTACCATGGGCGAGGCTAATATTTCTTCCACGGTGTATACTTTGTGATACCGGGCGTTGGGATTGAGCGAGCCGTATTTGCTGGACTTGACTTTTTGCAGTGCCAGGTCTTCCTCGGTCAGGCCGTATTGCTGCATTCGCCTCTGTGCCGCCATGGCGAACCCGGTGAAATTGGCCGACCCGAGGATTCTGAACCGCTGACTATCGAGGTCAGTCTCGTCAAATTCATCATACTTGGTGGTGCCGAAGGCTCCCTTCGGGGAAATACTCCCCCCGCATACGAGGGCGGTATCGATAAGGCCGGAGGTTATATAAAGGTGGGCCGTCCTCATGGCGTAGCCGCCGGTGGCACAGGCGTTGTAATTGTTGGTCACCGGAATACCGGTAAGGCCGAGGTTTTGCGCCAGGGCAGAACCCGCCAGCATGCCCTGGATGCCGGCCCAGGGGTCCTGTCCGCAGAATAATCCCTGTACGTCTTTCCACTCCATATTGGCATCTTTGAGCGCCATCTGGGCAACTTCCAGGTTGAGTTCGTGGACGCTCTTTTCCGGGAATTTCCCCCAGGGGTGTATTCCTATGCCTATGATAGCGGCTTCTCTCATCTTCTATCCCCCTTTTCTGGTTAACAGCTTAAGTTATTAATAATCGGTTTTCACACATACGATTGCACTTTATGATTTAGCCGGTCGGAACATCCAGCTTAATACTTCGTTCCCCTGGTCATCTATATAAAGTACCTCTCTCACCGTCTCCATCTCCGTGTCTACCTTCAGTGAATCAAGATCAACATCTTTGGGTACCTGCCCCCCGACTTTTATTCCCTCGGGCAACGCTATACTGACAACACCGAAAGGTACAAAGGGGTCCGGAGCGTGGTATGGGGGTGGGGGCGGGTAATGATTGATAGTGTAAGAAAACAGCTTGCCCTTTCTACTGAGCAGTACATCTTTCAGGGGCTTTACTTTATCACAAAGCGGATTACGGCAGGTTTTTGCTTTCGGGAAGAAGTAATGCCCGCAGGACTGGCACCTGTTGCCGATAAGTTGAGGTTCCTGCGGTGGCATGGTTAACCACCCCTCAAGACAGGGAATCTGTTTTTTTACTTCCATGAAAAAGCTCCTTCCAATTTTGGCTATTTATATCCCATGAAATAAAGGTGATAACATCAAACTGGCAGGAGTGGAAGGCTTTCTCATCCCCAGGTAGCTATGCGATAACAGGCACCACCTCCATGCCAACATTCAGTCTATTAGTTTATCATGGTAAATTTCAATCAGACAAGAATCAGACATGGCTAACTCAAGAAAGTCTACCAAACGAGAGTTATATTGTCAAACCACGAATTACATAATAATTAGTGCTGCTGAAACGGACTTTGACAAGGGTAATGCAACTGGTTAAAATGGTCATTACTGGTTTGCACCGAGGTTATTGATATTATATCCATCTTACCTATGAAAAATAGCGGCGACAGAGCAGTGAAATCCACCCGTATAAAATACATTCGGCAAGGAGCACGAATATGAAAAAAGAGAAGGGTTCACAACCGGTGTATAAAGTTAAGGCCAGGGAAACCGTGCTTGTCCCCATGCGTG
This sequence comes from Dehalococcoidales bacterium, assembly GCA_023135135.1. Lineage (GTDB taxonomy): Bacteria > Chloroflexota > Dehalococcoidia > Dehalococcoidales > RBG-16-60-22 > JAFGPF01. Next base: position 1,252 of record JAGLTT010000094.1, on the reverse strand, counting down.
ACGGCATCCGCCTGGCGGTTGACATCTACCGCCCCGATGCTGAAGGTAAATTCCCGGCGCTGCTGGCGCTGTGCGTTTACGGCAAGGATTTACAGGTTCTGCCGGTAAAGCAGCCCCAGGGACGTGAAACTTCCCTCGTCTGGGACGGCACCATGGAGTCCGGCAATACAAAGCAGTTCGTAGGGAACGGCTATGTCCACGTTATCGCCGATGTCCGCGGCTGCGGCGACTCGGAGGGTGAATACGTCGGCATGTGCGGTCACACCGAAGGCGAAGACGGCTACGACATCATCGAGTGGATTGCCGCCCAGCCGTGGTGCGACGGCAATGTGGGGATGGTCGGTATATCCTACCTGGCCGGTGTCCAGGCCTATACCGCCGCCGAGCAGCCGCCCCACCTCAAGGCCATTTTCCCCTGGGAGGTATGGAGTGACCTTTATACTCAGTTCGCCACCTCCGGGGGTGTTATCCACCCGATGATATACCGCCTTTACAGCGGACGGGGTATGGACCCGGGGCAGACCAACGGCAGCGGCATCGCCCACAGGAACCATGTCTGCGCTACGGTCAGGAACACGCCCCCCGATGAACTGGAAAAACTCTGGAAGGAGCGTCTCAGCGACCCCGACCTGATGGTCTACAGCATTTACTGGAGTTGCCTCCGCTACCCGACGAAGAGTCCGCTTTTTGCCGATTTCCTCTTCAATCCCAACGACGGGCCATTTTATCAGGAGCGGTCGCCTTATACCAGGTACGATAAAATCAAGGTACCTTTCTACACCGGCGGCCCCTGGGTCGGCATGTGGCCGGACGGCGCCTTCAGCATGTATAACGGGGTGGATACTCCCAAGAAAATCATCATGGCACCGCTGGCCCTGAGCGACGAGCGCCCCTGGTACCAGCTGCACGACGAGGTTATCCGCTGGATGGACCACTGGCTTAAGGGGATTGACACCGGCATCATGGACGAGCCGCCGATAAAGCTATATGTTAACGGCATCAACGAATGGCGCTATGAGAACGAGTGGCCTCTGGCCAGGACGCAGTGGACGAAGTACTACCTGCGCAGCCGGGGACGCCTTATGGCCGAGGCGCCGATGTTCAACGAGGGGCCTGACTGCTTCGTGCAGCAGCCGCTTGACGAGACCTCCGAGGTCAATTCAATCAAATATTCAATCGCACCTTTTAGTAGGGATGTGGAGGTCATCGGGCCGATGGCCATCTGTTTTTATGCTGCCATAGACCAGCAGGA
>JAGLTT010000093.1 GCA_023135135.1 Dehalococcoidales bacterium | reverse complement strand
CAAGGTGTCTCGGTAGTTATTGCTGGCGGTATGGGTTCCCGGGCACAGGGGCTTTTCCAGCAGAATGGCATCGGGGTCATCATCGGTGCCATTGAAAGCGACCCGGAGAAGGCGGTTCTGAGCTATCTGAATGGCGCACTGGCTACGGAGGATAATATATGTGACCACTGAAGTTAGCAATGGAGATACGGCTAGCCAGGGTGGATGCGGAGAGCCATATGAGTCAGGAATTTGAGCGATTCTCTCTAATAGAGGGAGTGAAATTAAGTGAGGTGAGTGCATGACCAAAAAGATGAGTCCCACTTGTGCCAAATGCCCAACTGTGGTTTGCAGCCCCTCCATCAAAGCCAATGAGGAGCTTTCCCTTGATAAGGCACCAAGTTTCTGCCCCATGAAGCTCATGCCGGAGGTATTCAACGAGGCATTATCCGAATATGACAAACCGGAAGTAAGAGAGTTCGCCCGACTGGCTTCTATACAGGAGGCCGAGTGCTACGAACGCCTGCCCGACGGCCTGAGAACGAAGCTGCCCCGAATCGAGGAATTGATTCAATTCTCGCGGAAGTGCGGCTATAAGCGACTCGGCATCGCCCACTGCGCGGGACTGTTTAAGGAGGCCGGGCTTCTCACCGAAATCCTGGAAAATAACGGGTTCGAGGTTGTCACCGTCCAGTGCAAGACCGGGGCAGTCCAAAAGGAAAGAATCGGTATCCCGTCAGACCAGAAAATTGCCTTGCCCGATGACTGGGAAACCATGTGCAATCCTATCGCCCAGGCGATGATAATAAATAAGGCGAAAGTTGACCTGGCGGTTATGCTGGGACTCTGTATCGGCCATGATACCCTGTTCATCAAATACTGCGATGTCCCGCTGACGGTAATCGCCGTCAAGGACAGGGTTTTCGGGCATAACCCCCTGGCAGCTCTTTACCTCTCCGAGAGCTATTATCGGCGACTCGGGAATAATATAGACTGAAGAACGCATTCTGGAGGTCTGTAAAATGGCAATTATCGATATAAGTGTCGTGCCGGTAGGGACGCAATCGCCTTCGGTCAGCCGGTATGTTGCCGGAGCGGTTCGTATATTGAAGAACGAACCTGGCATTAAATACGAACTGACGCCGATGAACACGATTATTGAGGGCGACCTGGAGAAGCTCATGGCGCTGGCGCAAAGGATGCACGAGTCTGCCTTCGATGCTGGAGTTGAGAGAGTGGTGACCACCCTCAGAATTGACGACCGTCGTGATAAGCCTCTTACCATGAACGGAAAGATGGAGTCCGTTAAGAAAAAACTGGGCTAACTGTCCGGTGATTATCTTCGTGGAAGCAGAGCAGGATATTCAATGGAACTGTCACACATCATCATACTGCTGGCAACCGGCACCGTGGCTGGTTTCGCCGGCGGCCTTCTCGGCCTCGGCGGCGCCTTTATCATGACGCCGGTGCAGTTTATGGTATATACCGATATGGGATTGCCGGCGGACCTGGCCATCAAGACGGCTTTTGGTACCAGCCTGCTGGCTGTCCTGCCCACGGCCATCAGCGGCGCCTGGCGGCATCACCGGGAAAAGTCTGTTTTATGGCGGGCGGCTGTCGTCATGGGGAGTTGCAGTCTGGTTTTTGCCTTTGGCGGGGCCACTCTGGCAACGCATGTCTCCGGGACGGTGCTCAAGCTGGCATTCGGTATCGCCGTTCTCCTTGTCGCCATCAGAACGCTTACCGCCCGGGAGCCCAAACATAAAATCGAAGCCGTCAGTAAAACCTGGTTATGGATTGCCTGGGCTGTCCCCGTAGGTATTTTCTCCGGTATTTTCGGCGTCGGCGGCGGTATTCTGCTGGTTCCGGTGCTGATGCTGGCACTCAGGTTTGAGATACACTACGCTATCGGCACATCGCTGGCCATAGTAATATTAACCGCCATCGGCGGTGTTATCGGCTATATTATCAATGGTATCGGCGTGGCTGACCGCCTGCCCTATTCGGTCGGCTATATCAATCTGACTTCATGGTTGTTGCTGGCATTACCCGGCGCCGTCATGGCTCAGGTCGGGGCGGTAACCGCCCACAAGATACCCCGAAAACCGCTGATGTATATCTTCATTATTATATTGTTATATATGGGTTTAAAGATGATAGGCGTCTTTCAGTGGCTTGACTGGCCGGTATAGATGTAAAATAAAGGTAAGATGTTGCAGGAGGAGCTATGGAGATAAAGATTACGACATTAAGTGAGAACACGGCGGGCCCCGGCGCTCTGGGAGAGTGGGGACTGAGTATGCTCGTGGAAGCTGACGGACAGAAGATATTGTTTGATACCGGCGGTGGGCTGGCCGTGGTGCCTAATGCGGAGTCCATGAGGATTGACCTGGCCGCGGTAAACCGGATAGTGCTCAGCCACGGGCATTATGACCACACCGGCGGACTGCTTGAGGTATTGAGAAGGGCAGGCGGGAAAGAAATTATCGCCCATCCGGATATCTGGGCGAGGAAATACGGCAGCCTCGATAATACCCCCAAGAGATATGTCGGCATTCCCTTCGTCAGGGAAGCCCTGGAAGTGACGGGGACAACGTTCAGCTTATCGAGAGAGTCGGTGAAGCTCTCCGAGCATGTCATGACCACCGGCGAAATACCCATGGTTACGGACTATGAGATTGTGGAAAAGTACCTGTGCGTCATGGAGGGCGACGAACTGAAACAGGACCCGATTAATGATGACCTTGCTTTGATAATCGATACCGAGTTCGGGCTGGTGGTTATTTTAGGCTGCGCTCATCACGGCATCGTCAATACGTTAAAGCAGGCTAAGAAAGTAACGGGCAAAGAGCTTATCTACGCCGCTATCGGTGGCACGCACCTCATTCATGCCTCTAAAGAGCGGCTCGAAAAGACGGCGGCGGCCCTGAAGGAGATGGGAGTGCAGTACCTGGGCGTTTCTCACTGCACCGGTTTTAACGCCTCTGCCTACCTGGCGAGGGAGTTCGGCGACAGGTTTTTTCAGAACAATGCCGGTACGCGCCTGACGCTGCCGTTTAAAGAAGAGTAGGCGGGTTTTCTACGGGAAGTTTTATTTGCAATTGGATGTAGAGTGTCATTGCGAGCGAAGCGAAGCAATCCCAAACTACTGTCATCGAGATTGCCACGACCAATAAATTGGTCTCGCAATGACATACTAACTGTTCTACCACCAAAACCGAACAGAACCTTACAGGTAATTATTTGACTTCGCGCCTTATTGAGTGTTATAATAAATCTACAATTTAACCGCTAGGGGTGCTCAGAGCTGAGAGTCCTTCACAAAGTGAGGGGCGACCCTAGGAACCTGAACTCGGTAATACGAGCGTAGGGAAGCGGCCGAAACTCAGACCAAGGGTCTGGCATTATCAGCCGAAGCCCTTGGTTTTATTATTTTACGGAGGTGCCGGAATGACACAGCTGGAAATAGCCAGAAAAGGTGATATTTCTCCGCAGATGGAGACGGTGGCGCAGGCTGAGGGACTGGACGTCGAGTTTATCCGTCAGGGCGTGGCTAAAGGGACAGTGGTTGTTCCGGCCAATGTAAGGCATTTTAACCTCGTTCCCTGTGGGGTTGGAGAGGGACTGTCCACCAAGGTCAATGCCAATATCGGTACTTCCTCCGATTTCGGCAACGTTGATACCGAGCTGGAGAAGCTAAAGGTAGCCCTGACTGCGGGAGCGGATACGGTTATGGACCTGAGCACCGGGGGCGATATACCGGCCATCCGGCGTGCCGTTATAGCCGCAAGCTCCCGCGCCATAGGCACGGTGCCTGTTTACCAGGCGGGTATTGAGGCCATCGAGAGACACAGTGCCATCGTGAAAATGACCGTTGATGATATTTTTTCCGCCATCGAAGATAACGCGCGGGACGGCGTCGACTTTATTACCGTGCACTGCGGTGTTACCCGGGCGGCCATCGCCCGTCTCAAGCAGCAGGGCAGGGTAACCGATGTCGTATCCCGCGGGGGCGCTTTCATGGTCGGTTGGATGCTGCATAACGATTGCGAGAACCCTCTCTACGAGTATTATGACCGCCTGCTGGATATCGCCCGGGAGTACGATGTCACCCTGAGTCTCGGCGACGGCATGCGCCCGGGCAGTCTGGCCGATGCCACCGACCGTACCCAGGTGGAGGAACTGCTTACTCTCGGAGAGCTGGTGCAGAGGGCGCAGGAAGCCGGCGTTCAGGTGATGGTGGAGGGGCCGGGGCATATTCCGCTTGACCAGATTGAGACCAACGTACGTCTCCAGAAGGCTGTCTGCAAGGGCGCGCCCTTCTACGTGCTGGG
>JAGLTT010000092.1 GCA_023135135.1 Dehalococcoidales bacterium | reverse complement strand
CGCTACGAAGGCTTTATTAAATAGGAGTAAAGGTGTATATTATTCTTTTGGGAGCCCCCGGGGCGGGGAAAGGTACACAGGCCATGATGCTGGCAGAGAAACTGGAGCTGGTGCAGGTAGCTTCCGGCGACCTGTTCCGCCAGGCTCTGGCGCAGGAGACCGAACTCGGTGAGCAGGCCAAGGTGTACATGGAGAAGGGGCAGCTTGTTCCCGACGAGATAACGATACAGATGGTGCTGGAGAGGCTGGCGGCTCCGGATTGTAAAGACGGGGCAATTCTCGATGGCTTTCCCAGGAATTTACAGCAGGCGAAGGCACTGGACAAGGCCCTGAAGGAACAATCGAAAGCGATTGACAGAGTAGTATATATAAAAGTATCGGAGGGAGAACTCCTAAAGAGACTGAGCGGACGCTGGATTTGCCGGAAATGCCAGGCACCCTACCACGAGGTCGACTCACCGCCTAAAGTGAAGGGAAAATGCGACCGTTGCGGCGGCGAGCTGTACCAGCGCGCCGATGATAATACGGAGACGATTAAAAACAGGCTGGAGGTTTATTTCGCGGAAACGTCCCCTCTTATCGACTATTATAAACAGGCGGGGAAGCTGCTGGAAATAAACGGCGAGGGTGGTGCGGCTGAGGTAAACAAGAGGATAGCAGCCGCCCTGCAGTAGAGGGATGTCACCGGATGGGTATTGATATTAAATCTGAAAAAGAGATTGATAAAATGCGACAGTCCGGTCAAATAGTCGCTAAAGTACTGAAATTATTAAGTGAGCAGATAAAACCGGGTATGAAAACTAAGGAACTGGATATTATCGCCGAGAAGGAAATGAAGAGACTGGGAGGTGAGTCTTCCTTTAATGGCTACCACGGCTTTCCGGCCAATCTCTGCGTGTCCGTAAATGACGAGATAGTGCACGGGATTCCGGGAGGCAGGGTCCTGAAAGAAGGAGACATCGTTTCTCTCGACTTCGGTGTTATTTATAATGGTTTTCACGGGGATGCGGCGGTAACCGTGGGTGTCGGCGAAATAAGCCGGGATGCCCGGCGCCTGATAGAAACGACGCAGGCTTCGCTGGAAAACGGCATAGCCGCAGCGCGCGCCGGGGCGAAACTCGGTGATATTTCGGCGGCCATTCAGAAATACGCGGAATCGAAAGGCTACTCGGTGGTGCGTGAATATACCGGTCACGGCATCGGCCGCGAGATGCACGAGGACCCGCAGGTACCTAACTGCACCGAACCACCGTACGGTTTACAGCCGGGAACGGGCCCGGAACTAAAAAAAGGCATGACCATCGCCCTCGAACCCATGCTGAATGCCGGCGGCTGGCGCACGCGTGTAGCCGATGACCGGTGGACGGTACACACCGACGATGGCAGCCTATCGGCGCACTTTGAGCATACCATTGTGATTGATAATAATGAACCGGAGGTACTTACGAAGGTAATTTATGGTTAAAAAAGAGGCCATAGAGGTTGAGGGGACGGTAGTCGAAGCTCTACCCAATGCCATGTTTCGCGTCGAACTCCCCAACGGGCATGAGGTGCTGGCTCATATTTCGGGCAAGATAAGGATGCACTACATCAGGGTCTTACCCGGCGACAAGGTATTGATAGAGCTCTCCCCATACGACCTGAAACGTGGTAGAATTACCTACCGGCTCAAGTAAGATAAAGGTTTGAATTATGAAAGTTAGAGCTTCAGTTAAAGTTAGATGTGAAAAATGCAAGGTGGTGAGGCGGCGGGGAGTGGTCAGGATTATTTGCACCAACCCGAAACACAAGCAGAGGCAAGGGTAAGGGAGTAAGGAGGAAGTAAATGCCACGTATCTCTGGAGTGGATATACCGGTAAACAAGCAGGCATGGATCTCACTGCAGTACATTTACGGCATTGGCCGCACGCAGAGTTTAAAAATATTAAATCAGGCGGATATCACGCCCGATGTTAAGGTGAAAGACCTTACCGAGGAAGAGGTCAACAAGCTCCGTGAAATTATCGATAAGCAGTACCATGTTGAGGGCGAACTCAGGAAAGAAATTAACTTCAATATCAAGCGCCTGATTGAAATCGGCAGCTACCGCGGCATCAGGCACCGCCACGGCCTGCCGGTAAGAGGCCAGAGAACGCGAACCAACGCCCGCACCAAGCGCGGTGTACGCAAGACAGTAGCCGGCCGGGGCCAGAGGCGCGGCATGTCCAAGAAATAATAAGTGAGCTGACAAGGAGGACAGGGTGCCACAGAAGAGAAAAACAAAAACGAGGAGGCGGGAACGGAAAGCAGTCCCTACCGGCAGGGCTTATATCAAGTCCAGCTTTAACAATACGCTTGTAACCCTTACCGACCCGCAGGGGAATGCCCTGGCCTGGGGAAGCTCCGGCACGGCCGGTTTCAAGGGCTCCCGTAAAGGCACGCCTTATGCGGCTCAAATGGCAGCCCGCGATGCCGCACGGAAAGCTATGGCACACGGCCTGCGTCAGGTAGAAGTATATATCAAGGGTCCAGGCAGCGGCCGCGAGGCGGCTATCCGCTCTTTGCAGGGTTCCGGACTGTATATTACCGGAATCAGGGACGTAACGCCCATCCCGCATGCCGGCTGCCGCCCTCCCAAGAGGAGAAGGATTTAAAAGGGGAAAAACATGGCAAGATATACAGGAGCAGTTTGCCGTTTATGTCGGCGCAGTGGTGAGAAGCTTTTACTGAAAGGCGCTCGCTGCTTTACACCCAAGTGCGCCGTTGACAAACGACCGAAACCACCGGGGCAAGGGACAAGCCGACGACGGCGGAGATTTTCCGACCGCGCTCTGCAGCTTCGTGAGAAACAAAAAGCCCGCTATACCTATGGAACCCTGGAGAAACAGTTCCGGAGGACTTTCAGCCTGGCCGAGAAACAGGCGGGTATTACGGGTGAAAACCTGCTGGTGCTGCTGGAAAGACGTCTGGATAACGTGGTATACCGGCTGGGCTTTGCCGATTCGCGCTCCCAGGCCCGTCAGCTGGTACGGCACGGGCATATAGTGTTGAACGGACGCAAGACCAATATCCCTTCCGCTCTGGTAAAAGAAGGCGATACCATCGGCTGGCGAGAGGGCAGCCAGAAAACCGAATATTATAAACTGCTGGTGCAGGAAATCGAATCAAAGCAAGTCCTGAACTGGCTGAGCCTGGACAGGCAGAACCTGGTCGGGCAGGTATTAACTCTACCCACGCCCGAAGAAATTGATGCCAGGTTCGATGGCAAAGCAGTCATCGAGTACTACTCGCGGTAGTGTAACTTATAAGGAGGCAATTCATTGGCTGGACTATTAGTCCCAAAAATAGAATGTACCGAACAAGAGGAAAATTACGGGAGGTTCGTCGCCGAACCGCTGGAGAAGGGGTTCGGTATCACTCTGGGCAACTCCTTACGCCGCGTGTTGCTCGGCTATCTTCCCGGAGCAGCCGTAACTCAGGTGAGAATCGAGGGAGTCCAGCACGAGTTTACGGTTATTCCCAATGCCAAGGAAGATGCCATGGAGTTTCTACTCAATGTGAAAGAGTTGAGGCTGAAGCCCCTGTCTGACCGTAGTGGTACGCTGATACTGGAATACGAAGGCGAGGGCCGTGTTTGCGCGTCCGATATTAAGCCATCGGCCGATTTCGAAATCACCAACCCGGAGCTTTGCCTGGTTACTATCAGCGACGCCAGTAACAAACTTTACGTAGAGTTCGACGTGGAACTGGGAACAGGCTTCAGGACCGCCGAGTCTACCGATAACACACCGGTAGGCACGATTCCTGTTGACGCCATTTTCACCCCGATACGCAAGGTCAACTACACCATCGAGCCGACCCATCTCGGGCGCGAGACCAGCCGTGAGCGTTTGTGTCTGGATATCTGGACGGACGGAACCACGTCGCCGATAGATGCCATAAGCAATGCCGCCAGTATTTTAATAGAAGAACTCACACCCTTCGTTGAATACGTAAAAATTTCCCAGATGAAGGATGAAGAGCGGCTTATCCGCATGTCTATCCCCGACGAGAAATACAATATGCCCGTGGAACAACTAGACCTCTCCGTACGCACCATGAACTGCCTGAGACGCAGCAACATAACCACGGTAGGCGAGCTTATCGGCAAGGGAACCAAGGAGCTTCTCAAGCTGCGGAATTTCGGGCAGAAGTCCTATCAGGAGATAGAAGACCGCCTCGCTTCGATAGGGCTATCATTAAATCCTAAAGTCGAATCTGATACGGAAGAGGAAGAAGAGGCGGTGGCAGAGGCGGCAGCCGTGGAAGAAGCAGCCGTGGAAGAAGCAGCCGTGGAAGAAGAAGCCGTGGAAGAAGCAGCCGGGGAAGAAGCAGTCGTGGAAGAAGCAGCCGTGGAAGAAGCAACTGTGGAAGAAGAAA
>JAGLTT010000091.1 GCA_023135135.1 Dehalococcoidales bacterium | reverse complement strand
CAGGGCGGCCCCGCACTCCTTCCCGCATTCCCCGGGACAGGCTTTTATTGCAAACGGTAGACGAAGCATTTAATCTCCTATACTCTGGCTTTCGCAAGCGGGATTATCCGCATGCCGAGCTTGGGTTCGATATCGAAACTGACCACATCTCCGGTCGGGCGCTCGGCGCCGCGTACCTTGAGGACCTCCATGAGTTTTATCATGCTGTCACCGACCTGCTCCAGGCGCATCCTGAAACGTGCGTCGCACAATGAGCGGGTCCGGGAAAGCATATCTTCCTCAAAAGCATAGGAATGCGCCACCACGATTATCGTTCTGCCTTCATCACACAGGCCCTTACACCTGGAAAAGAAATCAATGATGGCTACCGGGTTGCTGTGCGCCACGAGCAGCGTAATGGAGTCCACTATTATCAATTTGAACTCCTGCGGCTGGTTCGAAAAATGGTGTGTCAGGACATAAAACGGTTTCTGGCCGCCCTGCATACTGCTGTGAAAGGTTAACGGGTAAATACGCAGGTGGTCCGCCAGGAAGTGGTCCGTTACATCCATTGCCAGCGAGTCCATCTGGCTTATCAGGCTTCTGATATTATTCTCCGTAGTATAGTAAGCTACCGAAATCTCGCCGGTAACCAGGGTGCCGTTGGTTAGATGCTGGCATAAGACACTTTTACCGGCATCTGAATGTCCCTCGATAAGGCACAGAGAACCGAGCGGAATTCCGCCGCCCAGCTTCTCATCAACTTCCGGTACGCCGGTTACTATGAACTCCTTCTTTTTCTTTGCCATTATTAATCACCTCTCTCATGCGGGGATTTTTACTTTTTCCGCTTGTTTGAGGAGTCGTCGTTATTCTCCTCGGGATTGAAGTCGATACAGAACTCCTTGTTCTTGCCGTCGCCATTAGGGAACACCAGTTTCAGTTTTACCGGCGCTTCCTTGGCTTTGCCCACTTCGATTATCTCTTCCTCCGCCGGCTCCTCTTCGCTGCTGGCTTCGCCAAAGAAAGGGGTTACCGGGTGAAGGGGGGCATCGCCACCCGTCAGGATTCCGTGCAGCGATAGCATTGAATTGCTCCAGACTTCGGCGTTACTGATAACCTCGGGGTGCTCTGCCGATATCTCCGCAAGGTGGATAATGACTTCCTTTAGCTCGGGAGACAGGTATCCGCTGATACCGTAGACCTCCAGGAATGTAGGTATCTGGTCGTCGCCAATTTCTTTCTTCGCCCTGGAAATCCAGTTTATCAAATTGGCCAGCATGTTGACCTTCGGTATCGCCGTGTTCACTTCATCAGCAATTGCGGTATTTGTCTTGTCGTAGTCCACGGGCTCTTCCTCCTCTATAGACCTTTCTGATACGGGTTCGGTGGTCTCGTATTGTTCATCGATTTCACCGGGTTCATCGATTTCACCGGGTTCATCGATTTCACCGAGTTCATCGGGTTCGTCGAGTTCACTGAGTTCACTGAGTTCTTCAGGTTCGTTAAACGCTTCTTCTTCAAAGGCGTCTTCCGGGGAGAGAGTCGAGTCATCGTCGATAATGTCTTTGGCTTGGCCACTCGGCCCATCGTCTGCAATCATCTCGGATTCATCTTCGGACGGCTCTTCCACGTCAATCAGGGGATCATCCTCGGCGGGCCCTTCTGGCTCATCTTCAATGCTTTCCTCGTCAGTGCCCACCCCCTCGCCTCCTTGGGCTACGGCTTCGGCAGCTTGCTTGCCTATGGCACTAGCGATGCTGCCGTCGATGGTTACCTTCTGGCTACCGTCAGAGCCGAGAGCCGCCAGGATAGTGGAAAATTCTGTAGAAGGCAGCTCCATATTCAGCAGGTAATCACGGACGCTGGCCAGTGACTGCTTCACTTCCCCCTTCAATAGCTTGATTTCATCTTGGATAGTCTCGATCTTTTTATCTTCTGCCATGATTTTTTACCCCCTCTCTCCGTCAAGTTCTTCGCGAAGTCTTTCCCTGTCCAGGTCATTAGGAATCGGCGTTTGCGCTTCCATTATGTAAGTGCGGATATCAAAGAGTATCTCTTTCAATTCTTCGCTTACTTCCTGGAGTTCGGCTTCGACCTGGTCTGTACCGGATTCTGTCTCTGCACTGGTTTTTGTTTCCATGTTTACCTCCTTACATTTGAGAAACGGACGTAAATAATGAGTTGGCTAATGCCGGCAGTATAAGAAGGCAGATGCCGGATATAGCCGCTGTAATTCCCAGATTGCTTAAAATCTTGTATTTACTGCCCCCATCCGCCACGCAGGGTACGATAGCGTTGGCAACCGTGAATATCAGCACCAGGGGCAGTACCAGCTGCTGCATAATCTCCAGTCCGGAGAGATTGAAAGTGGACATAGAGCTTAGGGAAGGGGCGCCAGGCACCGCCGGCATTGAAGTCTGGGCCTGTGATACCAAACTGCCGAAAGCCACGATAATCTCGGTAATGAAGACAAGTATGACAACAACGGCGGCATGCATGGTGATACAAAGCCAGCGAAAAGGCCCGGTTATCGTCCTTCGCCTCGCTCTGAGCAGCGCCACCTTGTTGGCGAAGGCCGCGGCGTGCTGGCCGGCCTGGCCTGCCGAGCCGCCCACTTCTATGGCATCGTAGAACATACCCACGCTGCGATGAGTCAGTTCGCTTCCGGTTTCGTCGATGAATATCTTCCATGACAGTCTCGATTTAATACCGGCGGTGAGTCTCGTGTGCAGGTTCTTTACCGAACTCCTCAGTATGTTGATAGCGTCAAGGTCAAGGCGGCCCAGCGCGGAGTTCACCGTCGTTCCCAGGGCGGTACAGACGCCGCCCAGCGAGCGTAAAAACGTACCTACTTCATCATCCCTCTTGAATACCTTTTTATCGTCTCGCATGACAATAAAGCCGACGGGGAATACCACGGCCGCAATTGTAAGAAACGCCAGCCCTAGGTTCTGCCCGGTCAGTAAAAACAGGGCGCCGACGACCACGGCAATCAGAAGGACGGGTTTGAAGAGCTTGCTGACGAGTCTCTGTTCCTTGGAGCCCGCCCAGCGCAGGACCATGATCTCCTTCGGTGCTATCAGCCATATCATCCAGACACCGATACCGGTACTGGCGACGGATATAAATGCCATGGCTATAATCAGGCTTGTCTCGATTTTCCATATCATGGTGGAGATTATCCCGATGACTACCACCAGGACCGCCGCAAGGATGAGGGAGACATAGGCGTCTGTCCACATCTTCAGGGCTTCCAGGCTTCTGCCGTACTCGTTTTCATAGTCCTCGGCACGGGCATTGGCTTCTCTCGCGAGAAAATCGGCTTCAGGTTCGCCGGATATGAGGGAGCTGGAAAAACGGAGAAGGAGTCCCTTGACAGACTCTTCCTCGAGCGGTTCCCCCACGGCGCGGCAGGCCCGGGCGTAGTCATATTTCAGTCGCGTGCGGGCCAGCTCGACTCGCTTAAAATACTCGGCAGAGGTGCACTGGAGCTCGGCGGAACGTTCGAAAATCTGGCCGCGCGGTACTCCGGCGGCGGCGATGGTGGACATGTAGGAGAGCTGGTAGAACATGTCGAAGCTCATCATACGGTCTTTCTTGTTCTTGCCCTTACCTTTATCACCGTCTTTAAATATCAGTTGTTTCAGTTGTTTCAGCTTTTCCAGCATTTCTTTTCCTCTATTAACCTTCTATCCTTGTCTGGTCGGCCAGGGGCAGGGTACTGTCATCTATCATTAGCTGCATATAGCCGGGACCATTACCCGGCCCCGTATTATCGACTTCACCATAGTAGACAATTTCAAGGTAGTCGCTATCGTCAATTACCGTGTACCCGGAGAAGTTGTAGTTGGCCTTTTTAGTCAGCCAGGCTTCTGCCTCTCCTTTCTCAAGATACGCATCGGCCACATTGGCGGCTATGGTTGCTCTCACCGTGCCATCCGCCTGCCTGATAATTATGTCGATATCAAAGCTTACGTCGTTATCCTTGTCAGGAAAATCCGGGTCTCCCCAGGTTCGGCATCGGTAATAAACCGTCCAGGTGGCCGCCGGAATCTCGCTGATTCCGGTCAGCGGAAACACGTGCCTGGATAGCCGTGTCGGGTCATTCTCATCGTACATCGGCTTCCTGCCGGTCTCCTTCTGGGCAAATGCGTCCGTGGTGGCTATCATGGCAGCGCCATCGGCCGGGGTCGCTTCTTTGAGCTGGAAATATTCGGCGCTGGCAATGGTCGTGTGTCCCGAGTGGGGATTCAGCAGCGTATAGCCCGGATTCCAGAAGGAAACGGATTCGTAAACCCCGTTGGGAGTAGCTATGGTTATAGCCCCTGTCGTGTCGTCACCGGGAAGCGGACTGAGAATGGCCAGTATTACCAGTTCTTCTTCGGGATTAAGTATGTCCGGCTCGAAGAATTCCACCGG
>JAGLTT010000090.1 GCA_023135135.1 Dehalococcoidales bacterium | reverse complement strand
CCTGACCAGCTCGGCTATATTCTCCACGAGGGCTGCCTTGTTCGTCTGGTAGGGAAGCTCGTTGACGACTATCTGTCGTCGATCGCCTGCCGTGGGGCTGCTGATATGGGCTTTGGCACGGACTACCAGTTTGCCGTGCCCGGTGGTATAAGCATTCGTTATGCCTTCCCGCCCCTGGATGATGCCGGCCGTCGGAAAGTCCGGGCCTTTAACGAATTTACTGAGGTCTTCGATGGTAGCCTTGGGATTCTCGATGAGGTAGGCAATAGCGTCGCATACCTCTCCCAAGTTATGCGGAGGGATATTGGTGGCCATGCCCACGGCGATGCCGGAACTGCCGTTCAGCAACAGGTTGGGTAACCTGGTGGGCAGTACTGTTGGCTCCTGAAGGCTGTCATCGAAGTTAGCCATGAAGTCCACGGTATTCTTCTCGATGTCAACCAGCATCTCTTCCGCTATCTTCGCCAGGCGCGCCTCGGTGTATCGCATGGCGGCGGGAGGATCATTATCGACACTGCCGAAATTGCCCTGTCCGTCAACCAGGGGATAACGCATTGAAAATTCCTGCGCCATCCGCACCATGGCATCATAGACCGAGCTATCGCCGTGAGGATGGTACTTACCCAGCACTTCACCGACGATACGGGCACTCTTCCGGTGGGGGCCATTGGGCCTCAGTCCCATGTCGTTCATGGCATACAGGATACGCCGGTGCACCGGCTTCAACCCGTCACGCACGTCCGGCAGGGCGCGGGAGACGATGACACTCATCGCGTAATCAAGGTAAGAGCCTCTCATTTCATCTTCAATATTTACCGGCTTCACTGTGCCCGTAACCATATTAGCTCAGCCTCCTATTCGTCATCGCTATCCGCATCATCAACGCCCTCGGACTCCTCGGGCAGTACTTCTATCTCGTCACCGCCGATTATCGTATAACCGGACTCGTCCTCTTCCTCATCCACTTTCAATAGCTTATCGCTGACATAAGAGCGGAACTCCTCCAGCCCTTTCGGCGGGAAAGACAGCTTCCCGACCTGGCTTGGGTGCTGATATGTCTCCCTGATAATAACCGTCATCAAGTCCATAGTGGACTTTATCACCGATGCCGTATACTGGTTGCCCCCCAGCATCAGCCGGATTAGCCGCTGGGCATACTTGGGCTCCACTTTTCCCATATACACACCGCGGCTGTTTTCCACCGACAGAACGGAGCCTTCAACCTTCAATTGTACCTTATCGCCCGCCACCATTCTGGCACGGTTCTCCTTGGGCTCCAGTTCATAGAGGGTAACTACCCCGGCCTTGCCGATTTCTTCTATAAAGTGATGAGGCTCGACCTTGTCCGTTTCCACTTCGGCGCTATCTGACTCCCCCAGGTCACTCAGCCGCCGCAAATTCCTGGCGGCGATTGCGTTATAGGGGTCCTGTTGCACCGTCCGGCTATAGGCTTCCCGGGCCAGCGCATACTGCCCCAGTTCCATATAAGCCCGGCCCAGGCGATTACAGGCATCGACATCCTCCGGGAAACTCTCGATGATTTCCTTATTGATGTCGACGGCCTCCTGCCAGCGGGCCTGCATCGCCAGGTCGATAGCCTCTTTGCTGCGCTGCTGTTTGAGTCTCAGTAATCTTTCGTCATCACGTGTCATCGACTTCCCCGGAACCGCTGTAATTTTTAAATAATTAATTCTACACTAATGAGATACATCATTCAAGGGGTTTTTGTACATAAAATGGCACCGTTTGACAAATTGCCCCTTCGGCAGATAGAATTTAAATAGGGACATATATAAATTCTAAAGGAGACAGGCCTAAAATGCAAGATAAAGTCGAAGAGGTACTCGATAAAGTACGCCCGGTTCTGGTAAGGGATGGGGGCAACGTGGAACTGGTCGAAGTTATTGACGGCACTGTAAAAGTGAAATTGGTCGGCGCCTGCGCCGGCTGTCCAATGTCAACCCTGACCCTGAAGAACGGTATTGAACGGATACTGAAGCAGGAAATCCCCGAAGTCAAAGAGGTGGTGGCTGTCTAACAACTCCTCGTGAATCCTGTTTAATCCTCTGTTTCCAGTTCGAAGGCGCGGTGCAAAGCTCGTACCGCGTCTTTTATTCTGGCCTCGTCGATGATACAGGTTATCCTTATTTCCGATGTGGCGATTAGCTGAATGTTGATATTTTCTTTTTTAAGCGTATCGAACATGCGCGCGGCGTAACCGGGAGCATACTGCATGCCGGTACCAATTATACTTACCTTACCCAGCTTGGAATCGCTGACGCACTCCCTGGCACCAATAGACCCAGATATCGGTTCGACTACCGCCATCGCCCCTTTCAACTGGCTCTTCGCCACCGTGAAGGTAAGGTCGGTAATATTCTCAATGCTGGCGTTCTGAACGATGGTGTCGATACTGATACCGGCCTCCGCCAGGGGAACGAAGATTGCTGCGGCGATGCCCGGCTGGTCGGGTACGCCGACTACGGTTATCTTGGCCACATCAGGGTCATGGGCTATACCTCTTACTTTATTTCGTACTTCCATAGACACCTCTTTGTGAATTAACGTACCGGGGTTATCATTAAAACTGGACGCCACCAGGATGGGGACGCTGAACAGTTCGCCCAGCTCTACCGCGCGGGGATGTATCGCCTTGAACCCGTAGGTTACCATTTCCAGCATTTCCTCATAGCTTATCTCCGTCAGTTTCCGCGCCTCGGGGAGAAGTCGCGGGTCGCTGGTATAAATCCCGTCCACATCGGTATATCTTTCACACGCCTTTGCCTTCAGGCCGGCTGCCAGCGCTACCGCCGTGGTATCCGAGCCACCCCTCCCCAGGGTCGTGATATCCATATCCTCGGTAATGCCCTGGAAACCGGCCACGATGACGATATTGCCCTTTTCCATCTCTTTGGCGACACGCTTGGGGTCGATATCGGTAATCCTGGCCTTGCTGAAAGCGGCGTCCGTCCTGATGCCGGCCTGCGCGCCGCTCAGGCTGATAGCCGGGTGGCCCATGCTGTGCAGTGCCATCGCCAGCAGGGTGCTGGAAACGACCTCGCCGGTGGAGAGCAGCACATCGAGCTCCCGCGTATGCGGATGTTCGGCAACCTGATAGGCCAGCTTGACCAGCTCATCGGTGGTATCGGCCATTGCCGAAACGACCACCACCACCTGGTTGCCGGCCTCTTTGGTTCTGACGATGCGCCGGGCGACGTTCTTTATCTTCTCCGCATCCGCCACCGAGGAACCGCCGTATTTCTGTACAATTAATGCCATAATTATTTATACCTTAGCTATCCTCAATTGCGTAATTACGCATCTGCCCGGTCGGGCAGCCCCTTCTTACCTCCCAACTAGTCTCTCCATTATTTTATACCCTTCTTCAATAAAAACACCAGTGCTTTGGGCTTCGGCTTCGGTAAACCTTTTCGCCCCGCTAGCTTTTATGCCCTTGCCCCAGATTAGAAATGGTACGGGGTCGGCGGTGTGGGTACGCAGCTTAATCGGGGTGGGGTGGTCGGGCATTACCAGCACCCGCAGGTCTTTGCTGCGCCATTCCAGCAATCGCCCGATAACCTCGGCGTCTATCTTCCGGATAGCCTCTATCTTTTCACTAATCAAGCCGCCGTGGGCGGCTTCGTCCGGCGCCTCGATATGCACCACCGCCAGGTCGCACTTTTCCAGCGCCTCGAGGGCCCCGGTTATCTGTGCGGCGTTGTCATTATCCGGTCCGTCCGTTACGCCCCTGATATCCAGCACGTCCATATCTGCCATTTTAGCTAGCCCTTTCAGTAAATCCACTCCCGATGTCAGGGCGGCATCGAGTCCGTAGACTTCTCTGAAGGCAGGCATCGCAGGAAGCTCCCCACTGCCCCAGAAAAGCCAGATAGTGGTAACGGGCATATCGCCGCGGTCCCGGCGCGCCACGTTGATTTTATAGTCTCTCAGCAGGGTCTTAGAGCGCGCCATGAGGTCGCGCAGGAAGTCGCTGCCATCGCCCTTCGGCAGGAAATCGACCGCAGGCTTCCCGGGAATATCGTGGGGCGGGGTGCAGACAGCCTTCAAGGTATCCTCACGCCCTTTTATTTTCAAAATATGCCGGTAGCTGACGCCGGGGTAGAAAATCACGTCTTCGCCGCCGAGTTTTTCGTTAAGGGCGGCGATTATTTCTTTCGCTTCATCTGTCCCGATGTGCCCGGCGCTGTAGTCCCTCATCTTGCCGTCCTCGATATTTACCAGATTGCAGCGGAAGACTACCTCCCCCTCGCCGATATCTATCCCCAGGCTCCTGGCTTCAATCGAGGCACGCCCCTTGTAATAGACTTTGGGGTCGTAACCCAGCACCGACATGCAGGCGCAGGCGCTGCTCGGCTCCATTCCCGGCGGCACGGTGCGTACCAGCCCCATAAAACCTTCCCCAGCCATTTTATCCAGGTTGGGTGTC
>JAGLTT010000009.1 GCA_023135135.1 Dehalococcoidales bacterium | reverse complement strand
GGCACGCCGACCTCGGCATCGCGGGGATAGACCGCCGCCCAGAGTATAGTACCGCAGTAATCTATGAGGGAGAGGGCCTGCTTGGCGGCGTCGAGGCTACCGCTGGCTTCGATAACGGTATCAAAGCCCCGGCCGTCCGTCAGCTTTTTGCCGATTTCCACGATGTCTTCTTTTAGAGGGTCAACCGCCACGTCGGCCCCGAGTTTTATAGCCAGCTGCCTTTTTTCGGCAACAGGTTCGGAGATAAGAACCTTAGAGGCGCCTGATTTCAGAGCCAGTTCCAGGCACAGCAGGCCGATGGTACCGGCACCGGATATCGCCACGGTACCGCCCGGTCGGACATTGGCGACATCAATCGCGTGGACCGCCACGGACACCGGCTCGAGGAGAGCCCCTATTTCCATACTGATATCGTCGGGGAGGAGATACACGGCCTTTTCATCATAGAGGGCATACTCGGCGTAGGCGCCGGTGGCATGATGGCCACTCCGGCAGAAGTGTTCCATCTTATTGCGGCAGTAGTAGCAGGCGCCGCAGGGACTGCGGAAATTACAGGCGACCCTCTGGTCTACCTTATAGTTTTTGATGTTTTCACCGACGGCAGCGATTGTCCCCGAGGTTTCATGCCCGATTATTATAGGCTCATTACTTTCTTTCGTGGTGACACGACCGAAACGGCCATCCAGTATCTCGGGGTCGGTGCCGCATACACCGCAGTAGGCTACCTTTACCTTGATTTCGTCCGGTCCCGGCTCCGGTTCAGGCCACTCCTCCACGTTGATATTACCCGCCCCCCTGATTACGGCTGCTCTCATTGATTATCTATCTCCTTACGAGTTATTGCTCGAACTAGCCGGTGACAATCTTCTGATATACCTATTCTCTGAACCTTATCTCGGTAACGATACCACCGACAACGCCGGTGTCCAAGTAGGCGAACCCTCTACCTTCGAGGTTCGCGCTGGTGATAACCTTGACTCCCTGCTTGACCTGTTTTTCAATCTCAGCCTGAACGTCGTCCACGAGATAGGCGATGTGGTGAAGACCCTCGCCGTGATTGTCCAGGAACTCCTGTAACGCCGATTCCCCACCGGAAGGCTGAAGCAGTTCAAGCTCGGAATCGCCGACTTTGGCATTGCTGATTTTTACCTTCCACTCGGCGGGTTTACCGTGAAACTCGCCCTTGAAGGGCACTTCAACGTAAAGCGGCCCGTCTTTTATACCAAACGGCCCGATGCCGATGGAAGTCAAATACTCGACAGTCTTTTCAATGTCCCTGACTATCACCCCGACGTGATGATAATTTTCAGGTTTGAAGGTTGTATTCTCCGGTATTTTTTGTTCCATGATGAATCCTCTCCTTTTCCGGTAAGTTTTCTATATATAAATGTTAGACACTTAAATCCCGACGTACAGTTGGATTATGCTATCTACCAAATGCGGATTCCCGCGTCCTATCCTCCGGGCGGCGGGCCGAATCCGCTACTTCGTTGCTCAGGGGGATAGAGTTCATCAGCCACGTCGTCGAGGCCGAGTTCCTCAAGCTTACGCAGACTCGGTTTCGTCGTAAACCTGTCCCAATCAAGGGCACCGAGGTTCCAGTAGGCCTGCGCCTCAATATCCCTGGTAACACCGGCGAGCGGTCCCTCCGTCTGCGGGGGAATACCCGGTATTCTGGGATGGACAAAGCGCTCCAGCGGATTATCGCCCTCGCGGAGGGTAAAGACATGTCTCATAATGGCAATCCTCTCGCCATTCTTGAGCAGTTCGTCTATGGAGCGGTCCCAGCCGGTGACGTATTTCAGGAATCCCGCTATGTATTTATCCGGGCTGCCGGCGATACCGCCGTGCATGCAAAGTCCGGCGGCGCTGCTGACGTACTGCATAAACTGGCTGGGTCCGAAGCCGGTGGTATGGCGACCGGGGGTAGCGTCCATGTGGTACATGGCCATCGTCATCTTTTCGCCGAAGAAAGCGGCTTTGGGGTCGTGCATGCCCAGTTCCTGACCGCCGATATGCACCGCGTATTTTTCAGCGCCCTTGCCGATTTTCCCGGCGGCTACCTTGACGCCGTCGGCGAGGATATCGCCCAGGCCCTCCCGCTTGACCATCTTCTCGGTCATGGCTACCAGTCCGTCGGGATTACCCCAGGTCAAATCGATACCGTCCGTATCCTTCCGGGTAATGATACCGTGCTCGTATAACTCCATGGCGAAGGAAATAATACTACCGCCCGAGATGGTATCAAAGCCATAGGCATTACAGAGGTGATTTGCCATGGTTATCGCCTCGGCGTCGGTGCAGCAGCAGTTCGCGCCGAAAGCCCCGATGGTCTCGTATTCCAGGCGGTGACTCCCTGCCGGGTAGGGATATTTCACACCCGCTTTCAGGCTGGCCTTGCAGGCCGCGGGACAGTGCCAGCAGCCCTTTCGCTTGTCCAGGTTGGCTATCATATTATCGCCCTTGAGACCTGAAACATCCGGAATCTCCACTACCCCCACGCCGCCCCAGTTCTTGACCGGGGTATCGCCGCTGTGGGCGGATGCATCGGCGTGACCGCTGGTTCCATAGACTCCGAAATGCTCCAAGAACTCCCTGATTCCCGCCATGTGCTCTTTGCGCAGGTTATTGGCTCCCTCAAGGTCGAAGACAGGCACCGACAGTTCGCCCCTGGCCACGACTGCCTTGAGTCGCTTGGAGCCCATGACCGCGCCGATACCGGAACGCCCGGCGGCGTCTCCCTTATTGGTCATTATGCAGGCGCAAAGAGATACATTTTCCCCGGCCGGACCGATGCTGATGACTTTAGCCGTCGGGCCGTACTGAGATTCGAGCGTATCCTCGGTCTCGTAAGTGCTCTTGCCCCAGAGATGTGAGGCATCTTTCAACTCGGCTTTACCGTTGTCGAGCAGTAAATAGACCGGCTTCTCCGAGATGCCGGTAAAAAATACGCCGTCATAGCCGGAAAACTTGAGATGAGGGCCGAAATGCCCGCCGGAGTTGGCATCGCCCCAGCCGCCGGTGAGCGGTGATTTCGCCACGACGCAGTACCGGGCGCCGAACGTGGCCGGTGAACCGGTAAGCGGGCCAGTGAGCACGCCAAAGGTATTCTCCGGTCCCAGGGGGTCGACGCCGGCCTTCTGGCGACTGTAGATAATCCTGGCGCCGATGCCGTATCCGCCGATAAAATCCCTGCCGAGATTCTCATCGAGCGGCTCTTCTTTTAAATCACCCGTGGAAAGGTTCACGAACAGCAATTTTCCCATGTAGCCTCTGGACATCACATGCTCCTTTTCTCGTTCTGCTGCCATTATACCCACGGCTTAAATTCGCGGTCAAATCACATTTCCATATTTGATGATTACCGATAAAAGTATTAAGATAGGATGAAAACGGCAAGATGAAGCGCATCCGCATCGCCCATTTCAGGAACCACGACCCCAAGACTGCGAAATACAAGTAGCCGTTTTTGTAATATCCCGTACCACGCTGGTATAATTTTAAAGTCGGTATATTAAGAGCGAATCATTATTATAATCTAGAAAGGGACATGATTATTAAATGACAGATAAAAAATGGGAAGATATGACGCCGGAGGAAAAAAGAGCGCAACGCTTAGACCGGTGGCTCAATAATTACGGCAATAAATTCGCCAGCGAAGAGGCTGAAAAAGCTTATAAGACGAGAGTACAGAGGCTGATTGACGTTTATAACGTGGAGGAGCCCGACAGGGTGCCGGTAAACCTGCCCGTAGGCAATCTGCCGCTAAAGATGTACGGCATCAGTACCCGTACCGGCATTTATGATTATGAGAAAGCCCTGGAAGCTACCACCAAGTTCAACGAGGAATATGGTGAGGAGCTGGAATATACCGCCGCTCCGTTTATTATTCCGGGTCGGGTACTGGACCTGCTCGACTACAAGATTTACGCCTGGCCGGGACACGGCATCGCCGAAGACGGAACCAGCTGGCAGTATATCGAGGGCGAATATATGACGGCAGACGAATATGACGACTTTATTCTTGACCCCTCCGATTTCTGGATAAGAAAATATATGCCCCGCGTCTTCGGCACTCTGGAACCCATGAAGATGTTCCAGCCGTTCACCAACATCACGGAGAACGTCCATGTCATGCAGTTTATGCCGCTGGCCATGCCGCCGGTGCAGGAGATGCTGCAAAAACTGCTGGACGTGGGTAAAGAATATCAGAAAATGATGGAAACCATGATGAAGGCCGGCGGCGGCGCGTCGAGCTTCTCCGGGTTCATGGGGGGAGGATTTGCTAAAGTCCCCTTCGATACCATCGGGGATACGCTCCGGGGCACTACGGGCATCATGGGTGACATGTTCCGCCGTCCCGAAAAGCTTCTGAAAGCCCTCGACGTGGTCGCTGACCTGACCATCAGTACCATTTTAAACTCCCCCAACATCGCTAATATGACAACGGTAATGTATCCCCTCCATAAAGGCGCCGACGGCTGGATGTCCCAGGAGGCGTTCGATACCTTCTACTGGCCTCCGATGAAGAAAGTAATGAACGCCTTTATCAAAGAGGGTCTTATGCAGACCCTTTTCGCCGAGGGCAGCTACAACACCCGCCTTGAACACGTCAACGATTTCCCCAGGGGCGCGGTTACCTGGTACTTCGACCGCACGGATATGTCGCAGGCGAAGAAGATACTGGGCAAGGACTGCTGCCTTCAGGGCAACGTGCCGTCTTCCATGATAGTCACCGGCACTCCGGAAGAAACTAAAGAGTACTGCCGAAATCTTATAGAAACCGTCGGCAAGGGCGGAGGATTCATCCTGTCATCCGGCACGGTTTCAGATAATCCCAAGCTGGAAAATATTCAGGCGATGATGGCAGCCGTGCGAGAATACGGGTTCTATAAGAAATAAGGAGTCCGACATGGCTTTAGCGAAGGATATCTACAAGGCTTTCGAGGAGGTGGTGGGGCCGGAAAACATCGCCGACGACCCGGCGATTCTTGATTCTTATGCCTGGCGTTCCGGTCTGGTAGCAAAACTCGATAAATTCGTGCCACGTTTCGAAGCCGTGACCCTCCCCAAGGACACGACGGAAGTACAGGCGATAATCAGGTTGTGTAATAAATGCGGCCTCCAGTTCAAGGCTTCGAGCACGGGCTGGGGCCCTTACTGCGACCCCACCGGGCCGGGCGTCATCAAGCTGGACCTGCGCCGGATGAACCGCATCATCGAGATTAACGAAAAGAACATGTACGCGGTGGTCGAGCCCTACGTGATATACGCCCAGCTACAGGCCGAACTGATGAAGAGGGGTCTGAATACCAATATCACCGGTGCCGGCAGCAACTGCTCGGCGCTGCCCCTGGCGGCGCATTCCAACCTGGGGCATCTCAGCGTGAGCGGCAGCTACGGCGAGAGAAACCAGCTGGCGCTGGAGTGGGTCACTCCGGACGGAGAAATAGTCAGGACAGGCTCGCTGGCTGTCATGGGCGAGTGGTTCTGCGGCGATGGGCCGGGGCCTTCTCTGCGGGGAGTCATCAGGGGCAACACGATGCCGCTGGGAGGTCTGGGCGTCTATACCAGAGCCGCCCAGAAGATTTACCACTGGCCGGGGCCGTCGACGTTCCCAATTGAAGGCGTATCACCGCACTACAAGCCGAGTTATATACCATCGGGCTTTATGATTAGATACATTTCCTTCCCGTCTCAGGAGGCATTGAGGGAAGCGGTCAGGCAAGTCGGTGAGAGCGAAATCGCCTTTATATTAATGGGCTTCAACATGGCCATGATGGCATCCAACATAGCGACAAACAACAACGAAGATGCCGAGTACCTCAGGGAATATACCGACCTGGTACAGGGGCCGGGCTTTATGATTATTATCGCCGGGAACTCTCCCGGTGATTTCGCCTATAAAAAGAAGGTACTTGAAATAATCGCGAATGAGACTAATGGTAAAGCGCTGGAGCCGGTGGAAGACCCCGAAAACGCCGGGGGCTTTATCTGGCGGTTTATCAGAGTAACCGGGTCAATCAGGGAGACCTGCCGCGCCACGGGAGTCTTCGGGGGTGAGGTGGGAGGCACCGATGTCTTCAACCTCATGAGCAAGTTCATCGAGAAGGGCTCTAAAGTCAAGGAAGGCTTCATTCAGAAGGGTTTACTCCTTGCCGACGGTACCGACCCCTTCGTGCAGTCGATAGAACACGGACACTGCGGGCACGGCGAGCTGCTCATCCGCTACGTACCGAGCAATCCCGCCGCGGTGCAGGCCAGCTTCGAGGTATTCATGGCGGCCAACCGGGCAGCCGTCGAGGGGCACTACGGCGTGCCTCACCATGTCTGGAGCGACGCCGTTTGCGACATGTACGGCCCGGACACATCGAACTATACGAAGTGGATGAGGAAGGTTAAGAAGACTTTCGACCCCGAGAATGCATCCGAACCCAGCCACTATATAACCGCTGAAAAGTAGGCGAGAAACAAGGGTAAATATCATGGAAGAATACGGTAATATCAAAGCACTCATCGAAGTTATGAACGCCAACGGCGTCGAGCACGTTTTCTTCAATCCGGGAATCGATAACGTTCCCGTGCTGGAAACGATAGCACAATACAACGCGGAGGGTAAAAAGTCTCCCAGGAGCATACTCTGCCTCGACGAATTCGTGGCGATGACGGCCGCCCACGGCAACTACATGGCTTCGGGCCGACCGCAGGTGGTCTCGGTGCACTCGGAGCTGGGTGTCCTGCAGATTGGCGGCGCCCTGCATAACGCCCAGTGGGGCAAGGTGCCGGTGGTATTTTTCACCGAGAACCAGGGGCCGCTCCAGCGCACTAACTGGCGGGGCGAGGCTTTCGACCAGAATGCGATGGTACGCAGCTTCGTCAAGTGGGACTACCAGCTGGGAGACAACGACAATCTCGTCGATACACTCAATAAAGCTTTCAGCATCGCCATGACCGAGCCATGCGGGCCGGTCTATTTGAACCTGCCGCGTGAAGTCTTCTGGGATAAAGGTGAAAATACTGCAAGTTCATCGCCAAAAGCTGAAATAGAAGAGGCTCCGGAGGCGGACGCCAGTGAACTGGAGAAGGCGGCGGAGATACTGATTAACGCCGAAACCCCGCTGATAGTAACCGGCTATTCCGGCAGGAACCTTCATTCAGTAGATTTACTGGTAAAACTGGCCGAGTCATTGAGCGCGCGGGTAGTCACCACCGATGTCAGGGTGAATTTCCCCAACACGCACCCGATGGCGGCGTATCCGTCCACCCACGTCGGATACGGTAATCCACTGCTAACAACAGCCGATGTTATCTTAGCAATTGACTACGATATGCATTATGCGTCGCCGCCTACCGTACCGAGGTCAGACGCCAAAATAATCCATATCGACATCGATACGGCGAAAAAAGGCATTCCTTTATGGGGCAAGAAGCCCGATATCCTTGTCAAGGCCGATTCCAGCCAGGCGATACCGGCTCTTACCGATATAATAGATAGGAAGTTAGCCCCCCAAAGGCGACGTCAGTTGCAGGAGCGATTCGATGTTTATAAGGCGGAGCATAATAAGCTGGAAAGCGAGTGGCAAGCGCTGGCCAAGAGCCATGCCGATAAGAAACCGATTTCCGCCCACTGGCTCAGCCACTGCATAGATGAAGCAATCGATGACGACACTATAATAGTAAATCAGACGATATCGCCGGCGGCTATCGTGGCGCACCAAATACACCGCAGCAAGCCGGGCACGCTGCTGTCCTGCGCCGGGGGGTGTATCGGCTGGGCGCCGGGGGCGGCCCTGGGTGTCAAGCTGGCATCCCCGGATAAGACCGTCATCAGCCTGATGGGCGACGGCGCCTTTATCTACGGCTGCCCGGAAGCCTCGCTGTGGTCGGCCTCTTTCTACAACGCCCCGTACCTGGCCATCATCTTCGACAACCAGGGCTACGGCGCCATCAAGGGGCTGTTCCGGGAGAAGTACGACGTGGACAACATGGGCGCCGATATTCCCACCCCGCCCGATTACGCCAAAATCGCCCTGGCGAACAACGCTTACGGTCGCATGGTAGATGACCCCGCCGATGTCCTGCCGGCTCTGAAAGAAGGCCTAAAGCAGGTGAAGAGCGGTCGCCCCGCCGTGCTGGACGTTAGACTGGCGCCGGTATAAATCAAGACTTATAACGGTCTCACATATACTATATCGAATTTATCCCAAGCAAGGCGCTCATCTTCATACGGCGCCGCTTCAACGCGAGTATTTTTGTCCAGAATCATCGTCATACGGTCTTTGCCATAAACCGGCCACTTGCCGATGCTTTCGCAGGAGGGGTCACCGGTGCGGGCAAAGGCAGTGCAGGAATCCTGTATCTTTACAGCAAGATTTTCTACTTCCGGGCCGGAGCCACAGAAATCAGCATCAAGATTTCCGAAAAGGAAAGGATTATCCAGTCCGTGCATGGCACCCAGAACACCGCCCATGGCGGGTGATTTACAGGTGAACAGGTAGTTATAAGCAGGCACCCCGTTATCACGCTGAGTTTCTACGAGCTGGATAGTAGGTATCCGGAACATGAGGTCGACAGTAATGGTCCCATAAATATCAAGAGAGTCGGCCTTCGAACCTCGCTTTTTAAGGGCATCACGGTAAGTGCTTACCAGTTCCGGCACCAGGTCCGGCGACAACAGGTCATTCACCCTCTTGAATAATCCCGCCTCATCCATACTACGCATGGCAGGGTCCATCAAATTCATGGCTTTCAATTCATCAAGAGCGTTGCCCGCCATAATAATGACGTTTTTAGCCGAACCTTTTCTAATCGCTTCAATGGGCCATTCCGGAAGAATCTTGCCATCAACAACCGGTTGAAACGGCGTTATCCTGTATTCAGCCTCACGCAAGTTCATCCCCAGTTGCTGTTGCCCATCGAGCAGTTCCTGTGTTTTAAGCTTACGTAAAGCATCAACATCCTTACCATTCAGGTTTAATATTTTAAGATATTGTTCGGATATTTTAACAGCGCCATCCAGCGGCCCAACGACATTAGCGGCGCCGCTGCGGTTAATAGCCTTGTGGAACTTACCGCGCGCCAGAGGCATACCCAGCAGGTTACCGATACTCATGCCGCCGGCGGAAAAGCCGAAAACGGTGATATTATCCGGGTTGCCACCGAAAGCGGCGATGTTATCACGCACCCATTCCAGTGCTGCTACCTGATCGAGCAGGCCTTCGTTGCCAGTAGCCGGTATTTTACCGCCGGTAATTTCTTTCAGGTTCAAGAACCCGAGCGCCCCCAGGCGATAGTTGATACTGACAAGGACGATATCACCGCGCCTGGCCAGTTTACCACCCTCCAAGAACGGCTCAGTGCCGGAACCAATAATAAAGGCACCGCCGTGTATCCAAAACATGACCGGCCGGCGGGCATCATCCAGTCCTGGGGTCCAGATATTCAGGAACAGGCAGTCTTCGTCTTGAGTATCTTTTTCAAAAGCATGCATTCCCGGCGCTTCGAAAGGCATCGGATTCTGAGGGGCGATAGGCCCGAACTCTTTCGCCGGGCGTACGCCGTTCCAGGGCTTTACCGGCTGCGGGGGCATCCAGCGTAACTCCCCCAGCGGCGGCGCGGCGTAGGGAATCCCTTTGAACACGTAGAGTCCGTCCTGATAGCTCCCTTCTACTTTCCCGGATTTTGTATCGACTACTGCTTGCTTATCATTGCTCATTTTCGCCTCCTGAAATTTAAACGGTCTAATTATACCATTCCACATCATCCTGTTAAAATCCGAATCTTTTATAATTCTGCCGGTGTAACTTTTATACCACTGTGACTTTGGTTACAATGTGATTTACGTTATACATATATATTAGTAACTTATGTTACATATTGCATAATATATTAACCATATTACTACGTTATCGTTATTTTCTATTGACTACTACTGTGCAATGTGATAATCTATATAAGAGGTATATTTAAATGAGATGGGGAATGGCCGTAGATTTAACCCAGTGCATAAGGTGCTACGCCTGCGTGGCCGCCTGCCGCATCGAGCACTTTCTGCCCATGGGCATGTCCTGGCCGAGGCTGGTGGCGATGGAGACTGGCGGCGACAGCCCCACCGTGTCTACCTACTCGGTACGCTGCAACCAGTGCCAGGACGCACCCTGCGTCGAAGTATGCCCTACCGGCGCCACCTACCAGCGCGAGGACGGTATTATAGCCATCGACCAGGACAAATGCGTCGGCTGCCGTTATTGCATTATCGCCTGCCCTTACCAGAACCGTACATTCCTTTCCAAGGACAAGAACCAGGGCTTTTTCCCCGGCAGAGTAGAGACCGACTTCGAGAAAGCCGGCAAGAAACTCTACAGACATCAAGTCGGCACGACGGAGAAGTGTAACTTCTGCGCCGAGAGGATCGACGCGGGGTTAGCCAAGGGTTTAAAGCCGGGAGTGGACCGCGAAGCCACACCCGCCTGCGTGAATACCTGCCCGGCACAGGCGCTGACCTTCGGCGACCTTGACGACCCCGACAGTGAGGTTTCCAGGTTAATAAAGGAAAAGAACGGCTTTCAGCTTCACCCCGAATACGATACCAATCCCTCGGTGTACTTTATCGATGGTAAGATTGGGTTTTCCGAAACATCAAATATAAAAGACGACTCGAAGCGTGAGACAGCGCCCACAGGAGCGGAGAGATAAGTTGGAAATACACGAGTGGATGATAAACTATACCCGCCAGACAGAATGGATTGACCGCCGGGGCATCTTCCTCTGGATTGCCTTCTACGCCGGTGGGCTGGGCGGGGGACTGTACCTGGTATCGCTGTATTTCAACAGCCTGTGGGGAATGTTCATCAGCTGGCTGATTATCGCCGTAATCAAGGGCGCGGCCCACCTCATCTACCTGGGCAAACCGCTGCGCTTCTGGCGAATCGTCTTCCGGCCTAATTCTTCCTGGCTGGCCCGGGGTATCATCTTCGTACTCGCTTTCGTTGTTTTCGCGGCGGTACAACTGGCACTTTCCTTCTGGCTGCCCGGTACCGCATTAGAGATAGTTTTCAAAGTGCTGGCCGGAATGGCGGCGCTGGCGGTAACGGTATACACCGGATTCGTCCTTAACACCGTCAAGGCCGTGCCTTTCTGGAACTCGACATTGCTACCATTATTATTCGTCCTGTGCGGCATACTGGGGGGATTCGGCCTCGCGGTAATCATCGGCTTAAATGGTGGAAACGTAAACATTGCCGTCGCCGAGGCGGGAAGCAGATGGCTGCTCATCATTAACGCCCTGCTGATAGTCGTTTATCTCTGGACGGCGGCCAACCGGGAGACGACCGGAAAGAAATCGGTCATGGAGCAAATGCGCGGCAACCTTGCCCCCGTTTTCTGGGTCGGCATCGTCGCCCTGGGCATCGTCATACCGCTGGCTATCGCCTTTTCCAGCTACTTCGTAAGTGAAGTATCGTCGGCCCTGCTGGTCACCGGCGTGGCCTGCGAAGTCATCGGCGGGCTGGCTTTAAGGTATTGCGTTCTGAAAGCCGGCGCCTATAAACCGCTGGTCGCTATCGCCGGCTAACCAACCGTTATTTTTAAGGCAAGCGACCACTATTAAATCAGGAAGATATAAACGTATGAGCGAGAAAAAGATTATCAAGACCACCTGTAAAAGCTGCCACGGCGGCTGCGGTGTCCTGGTGACCGTCGAGGACGGGGCTATTACCAATATCGAAGGCAACCCGGACACACCGACCTGGGGCACGATGTGCTCCAAGGGGCTGTCCAGCATCCAGCACATCAACCACCCCGACCGCCTGAAATACCCTCTGAAAAGGACGGGGAAAAGGGGCGAGGGGAAATGGCAAAGGATAAGCTGGGACGAGGCGCTGGATACAATCGAAAGCAAGATGAAGGAGTCGATAGAGAAATACGGGCCTTCATCGATAGCCATATCCCAGGGGACGGGGCGGGGCTATAACCGGTACACTCACCGCCTGGCGCGTTCCATCGGTACGGCCAACATCATCACGCCCGGCTATATCTGCCACAGTCCCAGGCTGGGCATGTACGGGCTGGTTACCGGCTACGGCCGACTGTACTGCGACTATCACGGGTGGGGCGGGGAGTTCCCCAAGACACAGATATCCTGGGCCAAGCAGCTGGAGATAAGCAGCGCCGACTCCGAGATGGCGGTGTGGTTTTTGAACTCGCTGAAGCACGTTAAAAACTTAATCGTTATCGACCCCAGAGAAACGGCTTTATCATCACGGGCGACGCTATGGCTGCAAATCAGGCCGGGCACGGATGCCGCCCTGGCGCTGGGCATGATTAACGTCATTATTAACGAAGACCTCTGGGATAAAGAGTTCGTTCAAAAATGGACGTACGGTTTCGACAGGCTGAAAGAGAGAGTCCAGGAATACACGCCGGAGCGCGTCGCCGAAATTACCTGGCTCAAGAAAGAGGACATCATTAAAGCGGCACGTCTCTTCGCCGAGGACACTCCCGGCTGCATACAGGTCGGCAGCTCCCTGGAGCGGCAGGCCAACTGCGGCCAGACCGTAAGGTCCATCATCTGCCTGCTGGGGGTTACGGGCAATATCGAGAGGCCAGGCAGCATGATGAGCTGGATGGTGCCGGATTCCGGACTCCTGGAGGAGTTTTTTCAGGAACTGCCGCTTACCGACGAAATGCGGAAGGGAATCGTGGGCAG
>JAGLTT010000089.1 GCA_023135135.1 Dehalococcoidales bacterium | reverse complement strand
ATTGCCTATTTCGTGGTACTGGCCCTGATTCCGACGGGACTGGTGGTCAACGGCATGCAGATGATGTGGTACGGCAAAGCCCCGCTCATCGGACCTCTTTTTCCCCTCTATGTGCTGTGCGCCTATACGCCCCTCGTGCGCAGCGCCATGCTGCTGATAAAGCATTACCGGCACTCCCGGATTATCGATGAAAGAATCCGTTCCCAGTATATAGTCGCCGGTATAGCCGCCATGTTTATCGGGGCGACTACCGATTATCTGCCCGTCCTGGGCATAAGCATGTATCCCCTGGGTATTATCGGCAATATTTTATTCTGCGTGATAGCAACCACGGCCATGCTGCGACATAACCTTCTGGAAATGAAAGTGGTTATCCGGAAACTGGCTACCTATTCACTAACGAGCGTACTGATATTCGGGACATTCGGCAGTCTTATCTACCTGCTGAGCCACTTCTTCCAGGATTTCATGAGCCCCGTCTCCCTGACGCTAACCATCGTGGCCGTATTTATTGCCGCTTCGATATTCCAGCCGGTACTTTCCCGGTTGCAGTATACGGTGGACAGGTGGTTTTTCCGGGAAAGGTTCGACCACATCCAGAACCTGCGACGATTTAACCAGGAAACCAAAGGCGACCTCAACCTGGAGCAGCTGTCATCATCGCTGGTCACGACGGTAGCCAACGGTATGCAGAGCCAGGGCGTCTATCTGCTCCTGCCTTCATCAACCGGCAATTACACCACGTATATATACTCCGGACAGAAGAGCCAGGGACGCATGCATTTTTCCGCCAACAGTCCGCTCGTAGCTACCATGAAACAGCAGAATCACATCCTTGATAACACCGACCTGGATATTATTCCATCGCTTATCAGTCTCACGGCCTATGACCGGCAAACCCTGGAGAGGAACGGCATCGAGCTTCTGGTACCCCTGAAAAACGACGGGCATCTGGCCGGTATGCTGCTCCTCAGCGGCAGAGCCTCGGACGAACCCTACTCTAAGGAAGAGAGACGACTGCTGGAGATGGTATCGCCTGACGTGGCGGTCAGCATTTATAACGCCAATCTCTATGAGAAAATGAAGCAGAAGCACAGCGAGCTGCAAAAGGCGATGGAGGGCGTTATCCACGCCGTATCCCTGGTGGTTGAAACCAGAGACCCGTACACCGCCGGTCACCAGAGGAGGGTTGCGGAACTGTCGCGGGCAATCGCTAAAGAAATGGGGCTCTCCGAGTGGCAGCAAATGGGGATTCATGTCGCCGGGCTTCTCCATGATGTCGGTAAGGTGGCCGTGCCGTCCGAGATTCTCAGCAAGCCCGGTAAAATAAGCGAAACCGAATTCAGCATCATCAAAAATCACTGCCAGGTCGGCTATGAAATCCTGCAAAGGATAGATTTCCCCTGGCCGGTTACCAAGGCGGTTCTCCAGCACCATGAAAGACTGGACGGGTCGGGTTATCCCGAAGGTCTGGCCGGAGAAGATATCATCCTTGAGGCCAGGATTCTGGGCGTGGCCGATGTTGTCGAAGCCATGTCATCCCACCGGCCCTACCGACCGGCCATCGGCCTGGACAGCGCCCTGCAGGAGATATCGCAGGCCAGCGGCATTCTCTATGACATCGAAGTAGTGGATGCCTGCCTGTCTCTCTTAAAGAAGAACCAGCCCGAGTTCGAGCGGATAATGGCAGTCGCGGCGGCGAATACCGATTACGCGCTGGAAGCGGCGATAAGGTAAGAAATTAATAACGGGCGATTCTAATATAGGCGGAGTCGCCGTATAAATAAAACGATAGCAAAGGAGGTAGTTAATGAAATGAAAAGGAGAATGCTGTTTATCAGTCTGGCGCTGGTACTGGTCCTGACAATGCTGATTCCCGGCACGGCCCTGGCGGTAAAACCGCAGCCGTTTTACGCTGCCGGCGTGATTACCGGTATTGAAGATACCGTGATTGGCGATAATGCCTTCCCGGCAGGCGAGAGCGGCAGGTGGAGAGTAGTCGGCCGTGACATTACGGGCCAGCTATCCGGAGATGTCAGCGGCAGCTTTGTCATGACCTACAAAGCCAATGTCGAGCTGGCGACCCAGGCCGGCAACCTGCAAGGTAATCTGGTGATGGACGACGCTAGCTTTAAGGTCAATGGTAAGATACAGCCGCTGGAGATCGTCCCGACGCCTCTTGGCATTGACCTGCCGAAGCTGACGATTACCGGTCACTGGAACCTGGACGGCAAAGGCCCGGGAAACGGTGATTTTGAGGCATGGGTTATCTTCGTACCCGATGAGTATGGCCATGTCGTGATGATAATAGCCAGCTCATTTATCATGGAAGGTAATTGGTAGCTTAAAGCGTAAAGCACTGTATTCCGGAATCCCCGGGGTGGTGGTCCTCCAGCAGCTATACCGCCGCCCCGGGGGCAACGGGTAGTAACAGTGTAGAGCCGGGCTGGCGCTGCAGGTAAGACCTGGTATAGGTCGCCGGGAAGGAATAAATCACCTGTACTTTGCGGTGCTCCTTGCAGAAGAGGAATACACCTACAACCTGCGGCTTCGTCCCGAACGGCCCGATGACCATATTGAACGAGTCCCTGGTCTCATCGTAAATGGCATCCAGTACCATCTTAACGGCGTAGGGATTATCCGGCGGTACGTCTCTAACCTCTACCGAGGGTTTTGAAAGCAGGTCGGCGTTGTTCTGCCGGGCATATTTCAAGTAATCGGGATTGCCGGAACGCGGTGGATTGGTTATAAAAGCAATTGTCCTGGCCGGGTTATACTGCTTCCATATCGCCAGGGCCCGCTCCGGCTCAAAACCGAGAAATAACACCAGTGCCATTTCCTTGTCCATGGCGGGACTGCCGAAGTAATTGGGTATGGTGGTAATCTGCTCGATGCCGCGGGTCAACTTGGTGGGCAGGTATCGCTGGGTGGTATGAAGCAGGCGCGGCATGCCCAGTTCCCTTTCCACTACCAGGAAGTGTAATAGTTCCAGCAGGTATATCTTGGTAAAGCCGCTGATATCGACGGTAACAAAGGGTCCGCCGTCGGTATTCAGTTTACACTCTTTAAGTATCTTCGCCATCTGCTGAATCCCGTCCACGGGGTTTTCCCGCTGGCAGGAAATAACGAAGATGCCCTCGGTGGTCTTCTTCCGCAGCTCGGTTTGAAGTCGGTACATGTTCTTTTCGACCTGTTTCTTATAGAGCGGCTCTTCAGCGTTAAAGATGACGGCATACTTCGTCAGGAAGTCGACACCCATGGTAGCGGCGCTGGTAAGGCACCTCTCTTCAAAGCTGGAGGAACAGATGAAAAGGTCGTCGGCGCCGCGTGTATTTAACCTGGGCAGGGATTTAATCTCCGTTGGTTCCGTAACCGCGTTCATTGCTAACTCCATTGAGGTTATCGTTTGTTGCAGTACGACATATTTACTGACACTATAGTCAGGTGATGGCGTGTTGTCAATGCGGTGTTTCAGGAACAAGACCGCGGCTCCGATTCTGCTTGAAAGGTAATTCCTCATTATTATGTTGTCTTAACTATTTTTTAACATTATTTGTGGTATAATTGGGGTAATAGAGGAGTGCTCTCTTTAATCGAGGCCAAGTATGAAATCGAGCTGGAAACGTAATATTTTAGTATACATCGTTATTGTAGTGGCGGTTATTCTCCTTTTTTCCTTCCTGATGCCGGGGGCCAGTGAACCGGAAGAAGTCCCGCTGAGCCAGGCTATCACCATGTCACAGAACAAGGAGATAAGCAAGTTTGTGGTTGACGAGGACACGCTGCTTATTACCACTATCGAAGGGAAAGAGCTGAAGACAGCCATAGGCATTCTTACCGTGGTTGACCTCCAGGAACTCGGACTGATGCTACCCGATGGTGGTTTTGAAATAGAGCCGTCGGGTGGAATTAACTGGGGCGGACTGCTGATAAACTTCCTGCCGCTCCTGATTTTCGGGGCGCTGCTGTTCTTCCTTTTCCGGCAGGCGCGCGGCGCCAATAACCAGGCCATGAGCTTCGGGCGCAGCCGGGCAAAGCTTTTCCCGGCCAACCGGGCTACGGTTACTTTCGCAGATGTAGCCGGAGTGGAAGAAGCCAAGCAGGATATGCAGGAAGTGGTGGAATTCCTGAAGTCGCGCGAGAAGTTCCAGAGTCTGGGAGCGCGCATCCCCAAAGGCGTGTTGCTGATAGGCCCCCCCGGCACCGGCAAGACGTTAATGGCAAGGGCGGCAGCCGGTGAAGCCGATGTTCCCTTCTTCTCCATCAGCGGCAGTGAGTTCGTCGAGATGTTTGTCGGCGTCGGCGCCTCCAGGGTGCGCGACCTTTTCGACCAGGCCAAGCGCAATACGCCATGTCTTATCTTTATCGACGAGATTGATGCCGTCGGCCGCCAGCGCGGCACCGGACTGGGCGGCAGCCACGACGAGCGTGAGCAGACACTCAACCAGATTCTGGTGGAGATGG
>JAGLTT010000088.1 GCA_023135135.1 Dehalococcoidales bacterium | reverse complement strand
GCTCTACCAACTGAGCTACACTCCTGCGCCAATAAAAGTATATTTTATTATAGCATGATGACGCAAGATTATTAGAAAATACATCGTTCCGCCCCTTGCCCCCTGTTATTTTTTCTGCTATACTTTACCTGAAGTAGCTAAGGAGCTAACTCAGAACCTTTAAATCCAGTCCGGTGAGGCTGGCAAGGGAACCAGAAAGAATACGTATAACCGCAACCTCTTGCCGGCCGGAAGCAGGAGGTTTTATTATGCCACTAAAAACAGTGATGACGGCCGAGGACATCCGGCGTACTCTCGCCCGCATCGCCCACGAGATTATCGAGCGCAACAAGTCCACCGGCCACCTGATACTGGTCGGCCTGCACACCCGCGGCGTCCCGCTGGCCAAACGCCTGGCTAAAAGCATCGAGAGTTACGAAAAAACGAAACTACTCGTCGGGGCGCTGGACTTCAGTCTCTACCGCGACGACCTCGATACATCTGACGCCAAATCGGCCCTGCAGCGCACGGACATCCCGTCCGATATCAACGGCAAGTCCGTGGTACTCGTCGATGATGTACTGTATACCGGCCGCAGCATCCGCGCCGCCATGGACGCCCTCATCGACCTGGGGCGACCGCGCTCCATACAGCTGGCGGTCCTCATCGACCGCGGCCACCGCGAGATGCCGATACGTGCGGACTATGTCGGCAAGAATATACCCAGCGCCCGGCATGAAGATATCCGGGTACGCCTGGCAGAAACCGACGGGGTTGACGAGGTGGCAATCGTCAGCCCGCCCAACAGCAAGCCCTCTGACGGCCAGCGGGAGAAGCTGGAATCCTTCAGCAGAGGGAAGGAGGAGTTATCATGAGTCTGGAAAATAAAAGCCTGGTGACTATAGACGACCTCTCCAACGGCGAAATAATGGCGCTCTTTTCCCTGGCCGACGGGATGTCGGCGAACATGAAAGAACAGCACGGACTTTGCCAGGGGAAAATTATGGCCAGTCTATTCTTCGAACCGAGCACCCGCACCAGATTATCATTCGAGGCCGCCATGCAACGGCTCGGGGGTAGTGTCATTACTGTGTCTGATATTGGGGCAACTTCACTCTCCAAAGGCGAAAGCATCGCCGATATGGCCAGAGTGGTCGGAGGCTATGCCGATATTATCGTTATTCGCCACCCGTGGGAAGGAGCCGCCCGTGTCATGGCCGACTATGCCGGTATCCCGGTGATAAACGCCGGCGACGGCGGCCACCAGCACCCGACCCAGACCCTGTGCGACCTTTACACCATCCAGAAAGAAAGGCATACCATCAAAGGACTGAAAATAGCCCTGTGGGGCGACCTGAAATACGGCCGGACCATTCACTCCCTGATATTCGCCCTGGCCAAGTTCGGAGCGGACATCCTCTTCTGCCCGAGTCCGGGACTGGAGGTGCCCCAGCACGTTATCGACAAGCTCATTACCGAATACGGCGGCGACCTGGAAAAACTCGGCTCTTTAGACCAGACGGCTAAGGACAATCTCTTCCCCCTGGATGCCATCTATACCACACCAAGCAGCCCCCACCAGCTGGCGATGATGCCGGATATCAGCGTGCAGATCGAGCTGAAAGAGGGGGTCGATGCCCTCTATGTCACCCGACCGCAAAAAGAGAGATTTGATGCCGGTGAAGAGGGCCGGGATTTCAAGGAGAAATACCCCGTGGTGGATAAGAAGCTGCTCAAGGGCAGAGTCTTCCGTAAGACCCTGGTCATGCACCCGCTGCCCAGGGTGGACGAACTGGCTTATGAAGTCGATGCCGACGAGCGGAGCATGTACTTCAAACAGGCCACCCGCGGCATACCGGTCAGGATGGCGCTCCTCTCATTCCTGTTGGGCGCCAGGGGACTTGACGTTCCGGAGGTGGATTCCCCACCCCCGGTGGACTACCCCGTTTACCGCCATGATATAAGTCCCGTGTGTCCCAATCCAAAATGCGTATCGATTCAGGCCACCGAAATAAAGTACCTCAAGCCCGAGTTCAAGATAGTGAAAACCCGGCCACTGACACTGCGGTGCGTCTACTGCGAACACGGCTTCGAGCCGAAATACGTTGCCAGCACCGACTGGCACGAAGGCAAACTGGATACCAAGAAATACCACGACGCGGACAGCCACTGGGCCAGGACCATCCGGCCGGAGAACCTGATTGTTTTCAATAAGGCAGAAGAAGCGCAGGCCCACGGCTTCAAGCCCAGTCACTATACGGGAGGTCATCATTAGATAAATGGCTAATGCTTTACTCATCCGGGGCGGACGCATCATCGATCCCGGACAGGAAATCGATAAAACCGGCAGCCTGCTCATCAAAGAGGGTAAAATCGCCTGGCTGGGCGACGGCACCCCGCCCGATGCCGATTATGATGTCCTCGACGCCGACGGTCTGATTGTCTGCCCCGGCTTCATCGACCTCCACTGCCACCTGCGGCAGCCGGGCGACGAGGAGAAGGAGACCATCGCCACGGGCACGCGGGCGGCGGCCAAGGGGGGCTTCACCACGGTCTGCTGTATGCCCAACACCAATCCTCCCCTGGACAACGAGTCGATGATAAGCTACGTGAAAACAGTAGCAGCCAACGAAAGCCCTATCCGCGTACTGCCGATAGGCTGCGTCACCCTCGGCCGTAAAGGAGAGGAACTGGTCGATATGAGCGAGTTGGAGATGGCCGGAGCGATTGCCTACAGCGACGACGGCGCACCGGTGAGCAGTCCGGAAGTCATGCGTCGGGCCCTGGAGTACAGTCGCGACTTTCACCGACCGATAATCGACCATTGCGAGAACCTTTTCCTCACTCAGGGCGGCCAGATAAACGAGGGCGTTGTATCTCTGGAACTGGGACTGCGCGGCATTCCGGCCACCGCCGAAGAACTGTTCATTCAGCGCGACCTCGACCTCGCCCGCGAGACCGGCGGCCATATACACATCGCCCATGTCAGCACCGAGGGCTCGGTGGAGCTTATCCGCGCCGCCAAGGAAGAGGGCGTACCGGTCACGGCGGAGGTCAGCCCCCACCACCTCACCCTCACCGAGGAGGCAGTTTTAAAATTTAATACTTACGCTAAAGTGAATCCGCCCCTGAGGACGGAGCGGGATACCTTGGCCCTGCTGCGGGCGTTGAACGACGGCGTCATCGACATCGTGGCGACGGACCATGCCCCCCACACCGCCTCCGATAAAGACTGCGAGTTCACGCAGGCGGCTTTCGGCATCAGCGGATTCGAGACGGCCCTGGGCAACCTGGCGGGACTGATTCTCAACAGCGAATTAAGCCTTAATACCCTCGTCGCCGCCCTGACCATCGGCCCGGCGAGGATTCTGGGCTACGAGAAGCTAGGCACCCTGGAGGTAGGGGCTCCCGCGGATGTGACCATCTTCGACCTTCATAGAGAGTGGGTGGTCGATGCAGCGCAGTTCGTCTCCAGGGGTAAAAATACCCCGCTGGACGGCCAGACGCTCAAGGGAAAGGTGATGGTGACACTTTACCTGGGCCAGCCGGTCTATATGGACGAATCTCTGAAAATAGAGGCTAGAGACGGAATATAATGTCATTGCGAGTCCCGACTTATCGGGACGTGGCAATCCCGATAAACGGACATAGAGATTGCCGCGTCGCCTTCGGCTCCTCGCAATGACAGAAAGATAAGGATAGGTTAATAAATATGACCAAGATGGCAATCCTGGTACTGGCGGACGGCTCGGTGTACGAAGGCTATAGCTTCGGGGCGGAGACGGATACCATCGGGGAGGCGGTCTTTAACACCAGCATGGCGGGCTACCAGGAAATGCTTACCGACCCCTCCTACGCCGGCCAGATTTTAATCCCCACCTACCCCCTCATCGGCAACTACGGCACCAATGACGAGGACAACGAGTCGCGGCGGATACAGGTCAAGGGCTTCGTGGTCAGGGAGGAGTGCGACCTGCCCAGTCACTACCTTAATAAAAAGACCGTCCACGAATATCTCGCGGAAGGCGGCGTACCGGGCATATGGGGGGTGGACACCCGCGCTATCACCCGTCGATTGCGCTCGGCAGGGGTCATGACGGGCATGATTACATCGTCGAAAACGCCCGCCGAGGCTTTGGAAGCTATTAAAAACGCGCCCGACTACGGGGAAATCGACTTCGTCAGCGAGGTCACCGCGGAAACGCCATACGAGTGGCAGGACGGCGCTAAAGCCACGTATCACGTCGTGGCGCTGGACTGCGGACTGAAATACAACATCCTGCGCCTGCTGGCCAAGCATGGCTGTCATTCTACGGTCGTCCCCTGCACGACTTCGGCGGAGGATATTTTAGAATTGAAGCCCGATGGCATACTGCTTTCGCCGGGACCGGGCGACCCCGCCCTTCTGGACTATATCGTCGAAAATGTGAAGAAACTCGTCGGCAGAAAGCCGATAATGGGCATCTGCCTGGGCAACCAGCTCATCGCCCG
>JAGLTT010000087.1 GCA_023135135.1 Dehalococcoidales bacterium | reverse complement strand
GCTCCGGGGGCGCGGTAAAGAACCTTGTTCAGGCGCCAGGGGTTGTCGGCGGACAGCTGGCGCATCGAAGCTCCCTTGGCGCAGGCAGCCCCGCGATTGACGGGGTGGTCAGGGTCGCCTTCGATGTTGACTACCTTGCCGTCTTGCGCTGCGACAATAAAGCCGCAGCCGGAACCGTCGTAAGGGCAGATGGTAGGAGTCTCTCCGCGCTTCTTCTTGAGGGGTATGCTTTTAATGGGTGACGCAAGGGCCACACCATCACTTAGCGCCCCGAGCAGGAAAATCCCGCCGACACCGGCTCCCGAGGCTTTGAGGAAATCTCTTCGGCTTAGCTCCATAATTCCTCCTTCTCTAATAATACTATGCCATTAAAGAAAAGCAGCTTTCGTTTATTTAAAAGCTGCTGATTACATCGGTCTTAATCACCGTCCTTGTCTTTTAATTTCAGCATATCGGACAACAGGGCAATACCTTCTTTAGTGCAGAACTGCTTCTCACCAGGGTCCATGAAGAAGCCGACCATGTCTACTTCCATAACCTTAAGGTGCGCCCTGACCGTTCTTATATCCATTCCCAGTTGATAGGCTAATTTGGCGACATCAAAGCAGGCGCGCTTATTCTCCCTGGTCAGGTCTATCAGCTTTTCCTTAATTTGTTGGTGCTTGGAGATATAATCTCGTTCGTAATTCTTGTCCATACATTACTCAACCTTATTATATCATAAATATCTAGATGTGACGTAATATTACCTGTTATTCGTCAATTTTTGTAATTATTGATTATTTTATGTAAATTACTGGTTATTCCATGTGATTATTACATCTCTATGATAACCCATGTGAGTGCTACAATGAAAGTGTAAAATATCACATATAGTATTGAAGTATCCTCAGAACTTTTTACCAGGTTTGAGTTGCGAAATAATTTACTCACTCCTGTAAGGTGCTTGACAAGCGAGGCTGCATAGCCGACAATGTATTACGGATGCTGCTGTGAAAGCCAATTCTGGGTACGGCGGCATTTTATATTACATCAGCTATGAACGATCAAGCGGTTTATACAATAGGAATAGTCTCGAAGTTGTTAAATGCACATCCAGAAACACTCCGTGGTTGGGAAAGACACGATTTAGTCAGAATTACAAGGATAAACGGGAGACGTTTCTATTCCGAAAACGACCTGAAACGGCTGCATTTTATCCGGAAAATGATGCAGGAGGGCGTCAATCTGCCGTCAATATCCAAGCTCCTGCGATTATACCCCTGCTGGTACAACGGTGAATGTCCGGGGTGTATGCATCCTACAAACAACGAGCAATGCGGTAAGGCCTGCTGGAGAGTGGAAGGCAAATACTGTTCACCGTGCGTTGATGAAAACGAATGTTCAAAATGTTGGCTGGGTGAGGGCCAGGATTCCAAGGTATAAATCCGGATATTTTCAAGTTATTTTTATTAGGGATATAGCTCGGGTTTGGAAGCCAGCGTTCGAGCGAATTTCAGCTTGCTGAATTTCCATTCGCCATTTTCTTTGACATATTCGCAGTCGTGCCTTCCCTGCACCCATTCTATCGTCGGCACGGAAAAGAACATGTAAACAATCCAGTGGCCACTGGCGGTGTCTCCATCGATGGTGATAACCGGCTGTCCTACCAGATGCCCGTCATGCCGGTCTTTCCTCTGAGCCAAGGTACCCAGATATATTTTAGAAAAATTATCTTTACCTTTCATCACCCCGGAGAACCGTACTTCAACCTCGGCATCTTCGGTGAAATAATCCAGCGCTTTCTCAAATTGGATATTATCAAGGCAAGACATGTATTCTCTATGTAATTTCTTAATCTCTTCAAGGTCCTCGATAGCCCTGACTCTTTTTTCCAGTTCCTCTAAGTTCATACGGACCTCCCTTCAGGTGGTCTAATCACTTATCTGCGGCGGCGCTCAATCCGGCAAGTCGACCGGTAGTCCACGCCATGGCATGGCTGAGACCGGCGCACATCGTGGGATAGTCTACCGCAAAGCGGTTGCCGACGGTGTTGCCGGCCAGGTATAGTCCCGGAATAACCTTTCTGTTTATATCCAGCGGCTGTAATTTTGTATTGGCATTAAGACCACCCAGAATCACCAGAATATGCTGCTCGATTACGCCTGCGTGGAACGGCGGTTTATTCACCGTCGTCAGCCGGTCGGAACGCTTGCCGTAGTCCAGGTCCCTCCCCGTTCCGGCCAGTTCGTTGTACCTGTCTATCGTAGCCTTGAATGTGTTAACAGGTACTTCCATTTTCCGTGCCAGCTCTTCAATAGTGTCCGCCTTTACTGTCATCTCCTTAACCTGCATCCGAATCATATCGTTGGCCGCAGAGAATGTGCCCAGACCCACTCCCATATTCGCCAATTCCGTTTCCCACTTGCTGTCAAACACCTGCCAGACCCTCTTGCCGGGCTGGCGGACTAAAGAGTTGGCGCTGCTCTGGGCGGGCACATCTTCGTTTTCATAACGCTCTCCATCGATGTTCACACGCAGAAAGGCGTTGGCACCCGAAGCTCCTACCGTGGCATGGGACATCGGGGCATGCGGGCCGGGTTCCATCACCGCACCTATCCACATGGCCATAAGATGGCCGTCCCCGACATTCAGCGGTTCCGGCGCCATTCTGAGGTCCTCATTCCGAACCATGTAGATGTTGTTTTTTCGGGCGACTTCCGCAGACGCGGGACAGTATTTCTGTACCATCGCCGGATTATTGCCGTAATCCCCGGTACAGAGCACCACGGCCTTGCGGGCGTTGAGCTGTATGTACTTACCCTCCGGATTACGGGCGAAAACGCCGGTGACCCTGCTGCTTCCCTGCCGGATAAGTCGCACCGCCCGCGTCCGGTAGCGGATGTCCACCCCGAGTTCCAGAGCGCGTTTCTGCGCACAGTTCAGTGCCAGACTGTGGTTGAGTCCCGGAGTCTTACCGTCGGAGTGCATGTGGCCTACCGGGAAGTCCGGGTAGTATTCCGTCTTTGCATCGTACCCGGTCGGGCGCGGCCACTGGTACATAAGCGTCTGAATCCCCTCGGCTTCGGTCATGTCCATCAGCCAGTCCATAACGGCACCGCTGTGGTCGGCCCACAGCCTGAGCAGTCTCTGGTCGGGTTTGTTCCCTCCCCACCTCATCAGCTCCCGGATAACTTCATCTTTATCGACCTTGACCCCGAGTTTTTTCTGAAGCTTACTATCGATGGCGGCGATAAGCCCGCCGCTCCACCTGTAGGTGGTGTGCTTATCTATCTGGATGACTTCGGCGCCCGCCTGCGCGGCTGACAGCGCCGCAGCCTTGCCGGATGTCCCCGCACCAATCACCACTACGTCCGTGGTGAACGTATCCGCAATCTCTTCCGGCGGAATCGGAGGAGGTTCTATTTCGAAAGAATCTCTTGTTTCATCCGGCATCTATTTTATCCTCCGTTGATTCGTTACAAATCTAATTACAATATTTCGCGGATTACGCTTTATAGACCTTGTTGGTCTTCTTGTCCTTCCAGTAAGCTCGCTGCTGCAGGGGCCAGTTGAACGTAATAGCACCGGGGCGGGGGCAATCGTTAACGCAGCAGCCGCCATACCAGCATTCATCGGGATGCAGTATTATCGGCGGTTTGCCTTTCTCCGGATTGGGTATAAACACGTCAACCTGGCAGACTTCCACACAATTGTTGCACCCGTCGCAGAAATCAGGATTGAAAATTACCGGTGTATTCGGGGTGATTATATTGGGTAGAGCATATGTGTTTTTCTGAGCCATGACAGCCTCCTTATTTTCCTTGATAAACGCCTTGATAGTCTTTATTGTGAGCCTCGTAATTTTCTTTCAGGTTGCCATAGTAGTCCATAGGCAATTCGCCCGCTTTGACCTTGCCGTTCT
The DNA here is from genome assembly GCA_023135135.1 of Dehalococcoidales bacterium. Lineage (GTDB taxonomy): Bacteria > Chloroflexota > Dehalococcoidia > Dehalococcoidales > RBG-16-60-22 > JAFGPF01. Next base: position 624 of record JAGLTT010000087.1, on the reverse strand, counting down.
CCAGCTTGATAGTCACAAATTTGCTCCATTCAGGCGGGTCAACCTCGGGGTAATCGATTCTGAAGAAATTGAGTGTCTGGCTGCTTGCCCGACGTGCCAGAGATGCATTCAGGACGATTTGACCGTGTGTTAGCAGGCTCAGGTCCTCCAGGCTGCGCATCAGTTTGTGCGGGTCGAGGGCATACAGCCTGGGGACGTGGTTTTCTTCGATATCTTTCAGCGTATCCAGCCCCATGTTAAGAAGAGACTCTGTTTTGAATTCGCTGCAGAAGTACTGCATCGCCCGGGAAATACCGGCGTGCAACTCTTTCCACTCGATGCCGTCGCTGCGTTTTACCGGGGCATAAATTCGGGCTTTTTCAAGGGCGACCTGCTCTCCGGATATTTTATATTCGCCTATCTGCCGCGAATAGTCGGCGGCTTTCCGGCCGGCATACCTGCCGGTAGCGGCCGCGTAGCTGTGGTCGCCGGCGGAGAACGTTTGCTCCCCGGCGACATATAACCCATCCAGAGTCGACTTCAAGTCCCAGTCGACCACCGGGCCGCCGCCGCCCGCGTTCCGCCACTGGGACGGGCTGGTTCCTTCGATGAAGTTATAGTTCTGGAGCAGGTGTTTGGAAGGGT
>JAGLTT010000086.1 GCA_023135135.1 Dehalococcoidales bacterium | reverse complement strand
CGCATCATGAAGATGAAAAAGCCCCACAGCGTCATGAAAAACAGGAAGACCGAGAAAGGTCTCCTGGCAATATGGCGTTTCCCGCTAACCATCAAGACTATCAGCAGTCCCAGGCAAAATATCACTTCGATTAACGGTATCAGTAGATACGTATTCACACCTGGTTCTCCAAATTCATATATAATCTCCGGTAAATCATGCTATCGCTAAGCAACCGGCACCATTCGCTTACCTCCCAGGCTGAGGATTTCTTCGACAATGTTATCCGGGGCGTTCATTCTCGGCGGCCTTCGCTGGGCCAGTTCCGAGCCGTTTTCCTGCTTTTCCCGGTAGTAGTCCTTAAAGGTGCCCGGGCGGAGTAACGTTACTTCCAGCGGCCGTATCTCCATCATAACGGCCAGGTCGTGATAACCCGGGTCTGTTTTCATCAACTCTCTGTGAAAAACCGTCGCTAGGTTCGCCTTCCCGTTGACGCCATAGAGTTCAATATAAAGGTGAAGAATCGGCTTGCCCTCCCTGATTTCCTTGCGGATAATCCAGTCCTCGTAACTGATGCCGGAGTTGGCAATCGCCTGTATTACCGTTTTTTCACTCACTCTGGTGAAACCCGCAATGTCAATCAGGTCATCCGCCCTGGCCTCGAAGACCATCTGAGGCAGCTGAATCTCCGCCTCCTTATCTTCCAAAGCCGTAATACGGACGAGGTGGCCCAGCCGGTACCGGATAAAGGGCATCCCGTAGAAGCTGGTAATGACCAGTTCGTACCGCTCGCCGGGCTTAACATCGGGAAGAAGAACGGTACGCGGTTCGTAAAAAATGTCGTACCGGCTTTTCAGCCACTCGGTCTCCGGGATGAACTCGAAGAAGTTGGAATTTGGAATAAAAGTCATACCGCGCCGGGTCCAGCTCTGGACAGCTATAATACCAGCCTCCGTACAGGCGTGAAACTCATACGGGTAGGCGCCCCAGTATTTATATACCAGGTCGCGGTACACGCTGGTATCTATTCCCCAGCCGATGAGAGCCTTCACGGGCCACAGGTCTTTGGGTAATACGTTCCTGTTCTCAAGCCTGCTTCGCAGGTATGCCTGTGAGACCCTCCAGAGTTCGCCGGGATGCATCAGGTGCTTGGACAGATTGCCCTTCCGGGACATCTGGTTAAACTCGTTGCCCGTCTTCACCAGGACGCTGGTCATGGCAACCATGATATCCACGCCGGTTCTCAAAGACATCTCAAACCCTCTGGTTATCTTCTCCCGGAAGTCCATGCCGTCATGCACGTCCGGCGTCATCACCGGTCGTAGATTAAACTGCTGGGCCGCCCCGGAAGCCAGTATGCCGGAGAGATAAGGCGCGGGAGCCACGTTATACAGGACGCGGTCTCCCTCCACGAGGGAACTCTGGCCTCTTTGTCGGGAGCAGGCAAGGATGAACGCCGACATCAGGTTATCAAGTGACCGGTGGTACGCTTCCAGCGTGTAGGGGACCCTGCGGCAGCCGCTCGCCGCCCCGGATGTGCTTGCCCAGACATGGGGTTCTTCGGGCAGAGACGGCGCGTCGCCGGGGTCCAGCTCGGGAAGGTAGTCTTCATAGGTGGTTAAAGGTACCATATGCCGGTACTCCTCAACGCTCGCGGGAGCTCTACCACCTATCAACCTTTTCCCCAGAGGGCAACAAGCCGCTTTCTCCAGCTGCTGGAGCAAGAGCGAGTCCTGGATGGACATGAATTGCGGCAGGTCAAGGTCGAGGAATCCGCAGTATTTTTGCCACACTCTATCGTACTCCGACTTCACCACGGGGTACTTGGTATTCTGTACGGGGCTTCCTTTTTTGTGGGAGACATGCGTAGGTGCTCGTGCTGCCATTTTGAACCCCCTTTTCTTCGCCAGTTCAAGTCTAAGGAGGCCATATCAATACAAAATCACAATTCGGCCTGGAACATTATCAAAATCGTCACAAGCGCCGGGTGGAACAAGCCGAATTTTACGACCTTTACATATGATTTAATTGTTTCAGCACGTAAAATATTTATATCACGATTCGTCGCAATATTTTATGATTTTGCCAATATGCGCTGCCGGATAACCCTTGTCAAACACATTTGTTCACTGTTTCAGGTAACTACGTCATCTTTTGTAGAGAGAAATCAACAGAATAACTGTAATTTGCGTAATTTCCTCACGGGCCGTATACAGTCGTTTTAACTTGACAATGAGAAGCCCGCTATTGTAGATTTTAATGGTATTGTGTGAAATTTCGCTTTATTCATGTATTTCCTATCTATTTAAATCCGTCCAACACTTCTGTAATAAAACGTGACTGTAATTGAAAATCACACCAAAATTCTTGGAAGGAGAGTGACTGATATGTCTGACGGGAATGGCAAAAAAGTTGATGTCAAGCCGGATAAAACGGTAATCAAAGCCCTGGCCCTCGGCGGCCTGCTCGGGGGTGGGGGCGAATGCGCCGTTGACGTTAAAGACGGCAAAGTAGTCAGGATACGGCCGTTTCACTACGACTGGAAGTACGACCGCGAGTCGTTCCGCCCCTGGAAAATTACGCGGAACGGCAAAGACTATAAACCGCTCTTTAAATCGGTGCCTGCCCCGTTCTCTCTGGCTTACAAGAAAAGGACTTTTTCACCCAATCGCATTAAATACCCCCTGAAAAGAGTCGACTGGGACCCCAACGGCGAGAGAAATCCCCAGAACAGGGGCAAGAGTAAATACGTGAGAATCTCCTGGGAAGAAGTTTCCGACCTGCTGGCCAACGAGGTCAAGAGAATACATAAAGTATACGGCCCCCTGGCGATACTGGTGCAGGGCGACGGGCATGGCGAGTGCAAGACCATCAATACCCCTCACGGCCACTCCGGAAGGCTCTTCGACATGATGGGCGGCTTCACCCAGCAGGTGCGTAACCCCGATAGCTGGGAAGGCTGGTACTGGGGCTCCAAGCATGTCTGGGGACAGGGTATCCAGGGCATGATGGACCCCGCCAACAACATCGTCAAGGACATGACCGAAAACTGCGATATGGTCCTGTTCTGGGGAGGTGACCCAGAAACGACCCCCTGGGGATTTACCGGGCAGTGTGCCACACGCCTCTGCTATTTCTGGACGGAAGTCGGCATCAAGCAGGTATATATCTGCCCCGACCTTAATTACGGCGCCGCCGTCCACGGCGATAAATGGATTCCGGTTCTACCCAACACCGATGCCGCCCTGCAATTAGCTATCATCTACATGTGGGTAACCGAAGGCACCTACAAGAAGGACTATATAAAAACACACGCCGTCGGCATGGACAAGGTAGAGGACTATGTCCTCGGCAAGGAAGACGGCATACCCAAGAACCCCGCCTGGGCTTCAAAGAAATGCGGCGTACCGGAATGGACGATTAAAGCCCTGGCCAGGGAATGGGCTAAAAAGATAGTTTCGATTGCTCACTACTTCGGCGGCTCTTATGTCCGCGGCCCCTTCTCCCATGAGCCTGGCCGGCTGGAATGTATCCTGCTCGGCATGCAGGGACTCGGTGGCCCCGGCGTCCACCAGAGCCAGATAACCTACACCGGCATGCCCCGGGCCGAAGGCCTGCGGAGCACCCGGTTCTTCAATCCTGAACTCAGCGAGCGTATCACCAAGCCCATCGCCACCACCATCCGGGCCTGGGGCAAGCAGCTTATCCCCAAGACCTATCTTCAGCAGGCGATTGAAGATCCGCCGCTAACCTTCATGGGCAGCGGCGCTATCGAAACGCCCACGGAAGACCAGTTTATCGAGTACACCTATCCGCTGAAAGAAGGCGGCTATGAAATACACATGATATGGACGGATACCCCCTGTCGCATCACCTGCTGGAACCACGGCAACTGGACAATCGATGCCTTCCGCAATCCCAAGATTGAAACGGTTGTCGCCCAGCACCCCTGGCTGGAGAATGACTGCCTCATCGCCGATATCATCCTGCCCGCCAACACCACGCTGGAGGTAGAGGACATCGTCACCAACGTCCGGCAGGGTGTCAACTTCCACAGCGTGGCTATCATGGAGCAGGCCGTCCTGCCTGTCGGCGAGTCCAAGAGCGACTACGAGGTAGTCCTGGAAGTCGCCAAGAAACTCGGCTACGGTGACCAGTTCAGCGAGGGAGGCAAAACTACCCGTGACCTGCAGAAACAGGTCTTCGACGATATGGAAATCGATTACCTTATTAAGTGGGGTGATTTCCTGGACAAGAAATACTTCGTCTTTCCGGTCGCCAAGGACTGGGAAAGCGACACGCCCGGCTTCAGGAAATTCTATGAAGACCCGGATAACAACCCTCTGAAGACTCCCAGCGGCAAACTGGAGTTCTACTCGGCCAGGCTGGCGGAGCACTTCCCGGATGACAAGGAAAGGCCGCCCATTCCGAAGTGGATTGAAAAGAGCGAGACACACGATGAGAGGATTTCCAGCGAAAGGGCCGCCATGTTCCCGCTGCTCCTCATGTCCAACCACGGCCGCTGGCGTACGCATGCCCAGGGCGACGA
>JAGLTT010000085.1 GCA_023135135.1 Dehalococcoidales bacterium | reverse complement strand
TCAGAAATAGCCTTTAAGATGGCCGGTTCGATAGCGCTGAGAGATGGCGTCAAGAAGGGCAAACCCATCCTTCTTGAGCCCATTATGAATTTGGAAGTCGTGGCATCGGAGCAATTCCTCGGGGATATTATCGGCGACCTTAATTCCAAGAGGGGGCACATCGGCAAGGTGGATACGCAGGGAGATATGTATATTATCCACTGCCTGATACCCCTGGCTGAATCTTTCGGCTATGCTACCGGGCTGCGGTCACTCACCCAGGGCAGGGCGACGCATTCCCTGGAATTTCATAGCTATAAACAAGTACCGGCTGAACTTAAAGACGAAATAGTCGAAAAAGCAGTAGGCAGGAAATATGGCTAAACAGAAAATCCGTATCAAACTAAAGGGGTTCGACCACAGGGTGGTAGACCAGTCAGCGCGGCAGATTCTGGAGGCGGTAGAAAGCACCGGCGCTGTAGCCGTCGGGCCGGTACCGCTGCCGACGCGCATCCAGAAATTCAGCGTTATCCGCTCTCCTTTTATCGACAAAGACTCGCAGGAGCAGTTTGAGATTCGCACCCACAAGCGTCTCATCGATATTATCGAGACGACTTCCAAGACGATTGACGCCCTGACCAAGCTGAATCTACCATCGGGAGTTGAAATAGATATCAAGCTGTAAAAAATAAATTGTATAATGTCATTCCGAGCGAAGCGTGGGAATCTCAAACAGCGCGCCAAGCGTTACTGAGATTGCCACGGGGCTGAAGCCCCTCGCAATGACGAATCATACTGGTGAAATTATGACCGAAGGAATGATAGGAAAGAAGCTGGGCATGACCCAGGTTTTCGGTGAAGGCGGCAAGGCCGAGGCGATAACCGCCATCGAGGCCGGCCCCTGCACGGTTATGCAGGTAAAAACCGCGGAAAAAGAAGGTTACAGCGCCGCCAAGCTCGGCTTCGGAGAAGCAAAAAAGGCGAAGTCCGGCAAGCGCGGTAAGGCCAAGGAGAAAGAAATAACGAAATTCAAGTATCTGCGTGAATTTAAGCTTGACGAGAGCCAGCCGGTTGAGGCCGGCCAGACGATTGATGTCAGCCTGTTTAAAGCGGGAGATATAGTGGATATTACCGGCACGTCCAAGGGCAAGGGTTTTGCCGGCACGGTGAAACGCTATCACTTTAAAGGCGGCCCCAAGACGCACGGCCAGTCCGACCGTCACCGTGCTCCCGGCTCAATCGGCTCCACCACCACGCCCGGTCGGGTCTACAAGGGAAAGCATATGCCCGGGCACATGGGAAGTCGGCGGGTAACCGCCAGCAACCTCGAGGTACTGGAGGCAGACCCGGCCCGCAACCTGCTACTGGTCAAGGGAGCTGTGCCCGGAGCGGCCAACAGCCTGCTACTGATACGAAAGTCCAAGAGAGGGAAGAAATAAGGTGAAGGTCCCGGTTTATAACCTTTCCGGAGAGGAAATCCGGCAGATTGAAGTGAGCGACACGGTCTTCGCCGTGCCGTTTAACGAAGCTGTAGTGCACCAGGTAATGGTAGGCCTGCAGGCTAACGCCCGGCAGGGAACATCTTCAACCAAGACCAGGGCTGATGTTCACGGCAGTACCCGTAAGCTGTACCGCCAGAAGGGCACCGGCTACGCCCGCACGGGCAGCAAGAAAAACCCGTTACGCCGCGGCGGCGGTATCACCTTCGGGCCTCACCCGAGGGACTTCCGCCAGGATATACCCAGGAAAATGCGCCGCCTGGCCCTGAAATGCGTCCTTTCCGCCAAGGCCGGCGACGGCGAGTTGAAAGTACTGGAGGGATTTGATTTAACCGAGCCCAAGACCAGGAAAATGGCCGAAATTCTGGCGGCTCTTGGAATAGACTCTTCGGCTCTCATCGTTACTCAGGAACCGGAAGAGAACGTTATAAAATCGGCCCGCAATATACCGCAAATTAAGACGATGCCGGCCAGTGTGCTCAATATACTGGATATACTTGCCTATAAAACGCTGCTGATGACCGAGGCTGCGGTACGGGTAGCGGAAAAATTATGGGGTAATGGATTAACACAAGGGGGAGAAAATGCATCTGTACGAGGTGCTGCGCCGTCCGGTGATAACCGAAAAAAGCACCGAACTCCAAGTACAAAGTAAGTACGCCTTCGAGATAGCCTCCGGGGCTAACAAGCCTATGATAAAAGAGGCTGTGGAAAAGGCTTTCAAGGTAAAGGTAACCGGAGTTAATGTCGTTACCATGCCGGCTAAGACACGCCGGGTGGGACGAAGGCAGATACAGACACGACCCTGGAAAAAAGCGATTGTCACCCTCCAGCCGGGGGACAAGATAGAATTCTTTGAAGGTGTTTAAATGAAGGGGGAAGCTGAGTGGCACTAAAGATATATCGTCCGACCTCCCCGGGCCGACGGGGTATGAGCGGCTATACCTTCGACGAGATAACCAAGAGCAAGCCGGAGAAATCGCTGCTTCTGCCCAAGAAGAAACAGGCGGGACGCAATTTCCGCGGCAAGATAACCGTGCGTCACCGGGGCGGCGGGGAAAAACGCCGACTGCGTATAATAGATTTTAAGCGGAATAAGATAGATATTCCCGGTCGTGTAGCCGCAATTGAATACGACCCTAATCGCTCGGCGCGCATCGCCCTTATTTACTACGTGGACGGGGAAAAGCGCTACATTCTGGCCCCCGTGGGGTTGAATGTAGATGATATGATTATGTCCGGCAACAATGCCGAAATAAAACCGGGGAACACCCTGCCGATGAATAGGATGCCATCAGGCACGGAGATACATAATATCGAAATGGCACCCGGTAAAGGCGGGCAGATGGTACGCAGCGCCGGGGCATCGGCACAGTTGATGGCCAAGGAGGGCAAATACGTTTTGCTTCGCCTGCCGTCCGGTGAGCTGCGCCGCGTCCTCAGCGAATGTATGGCGACCATCGGCCAGATAGGGAACGTGGAACATCAGAATATCAGCCTGGGTAAGGCAGGCCGCAAGAGGCATATGGGGTGGCGGCCTACGGTAAGGGGCTCCGCCATGAGCCCGCGCGACCATCCTCATGGGGGTGGCGAAGGCCGTTCACCGATTGGTATGCCCGGGCCGAAGACACCCTGGGGTAAACCGGCCCTGGGTTATAAAACACGCAAGCCGAAGGCTTCCGACAGGATGATTGTTAAGCGCAGAGGAAAATAGGCGGATAGCGAGGTACTATGTCAAGGTCAACGAAAAAGGGACCGGCAATTAACGAAAAGCTGGGAAAGAAAGTAGATGCCGCGATACGCTCGGGCCAGAAAACAGTGATAAAAACCTGGGCGCGGTCATCAACTATTCTACCGCAGATGGTGGGACTTACCATCGGCGTCCACGATGGCCGGAGACACGTGCCCATTTATGTCAACGAGAATATGGTCGGCCACAAACTGGGTGAGTTTGCCAATACGCGCACCTTCAGAGGGCACGTCGCCAGGTCGGATAAAGTTACCCAGGTGAGAAGGAGATAACGGGTACGGAGTTACCTGAGACAGGTGTAAGAAAAAGTGGAAGTTAGAGCCGTAGCTAAAAATACAGGAATACCAGCCAGCAAGGTACGTCCGCTGGTGGATATGGTGCGGGGTAAGAAAGTAGACGAAGCGCTGACATTGCTCCGGTTTACGCCGACGCCTAAAGCGAAGGTTGTCGCCAAAGTGGTGCAGTCGGCGGCGGCGAACGCCGAGAATAACTTTCAGATAGACCCCGCCGATTTAAAGGTTGTCAGCATCTATGTGGATGAAGCACGCAGTATGCGCAGGTTTCGGCCACGGTCGAGGGGGCGGGTAAGCCCTATCCGGAAGCATTCCAGCCACATTACAGTCATTGTTACTGAGCAGGAGGGTTAATTGGGTCATAAAGTTCACCCGATAGGTTTCAGACTGGGGATCATTAAAGACTGGCAGTCAAAGTGGTATAGTGAAACGCACTATGCCGATTTCGTCCAGGAAGACAACAAGCTCCGGGAGGAAATTAAGTCCAAATATCCCGAGGCCGCCATCTCCCTGATAGAGATTGACCGCCAGGCCAAGGATGTGACCATTTCGCTATATACTGCCCGACCCGGCATCGTCATCGGAAGAGGCGGACAGAGGGTCGATGAAATGAGGCAGCGCCTCGAGGGACTTGTCGGGAGGAGAATACGGTTAAATATCCAGGAGGTACGCCAGCCGGAACTGGATGCATACCTGGTAGCAAGGTCGGTAGCCGAGCAGATTGAGCGCCGCGTGGCCTACCGGCGGGCTATGAAACAGGCTATCTTCCGCACCATCCAGGCTGGAGCCAAAGGTATTAAGGTCAGCTGTGCCGGCAGGCTGGGGAACGCCGAGATTGCCCGACGCAACACCTCGCATCAGGGGCAGGTGCCCCTCCATACGCTGCGGGCTGATATTGATTATGGTTTCACCGAAGCACATACCACGCTGGGCCGTATCGGCGTCAAGGTCTGGATATACAAGGGGCAGATACTGCCCGAACTGAAGGTAGCGGAGGTCGAAGAAAAACC
>JAGLTT010000084.1 GCA_023135135.1 Dehalococcoidales bacterium | reverse complement strand
TAGTCCGCAAAACGGGCGGTGACGATGGGGGCTGAAGGTACATCGTAGGTATCCTCCATCGTCCGGGCAAACTCGGCGATACTCGCCGAACAGCCGTCTCAGCCGCCGACGCCGAAAACGACGCCGTCACCGTTTGCCTTAATTTCGGCCCATAGCTCGGGATCGTCGGTGAACATGCTGGTTTTTTTGTGGCGTAACTCGGTTTTTATTGAAGGCCGGTTGCGGGTAAACCAGTCCTGGACTTCCTCCATGAACTCCTTGCCGCCGGCAAATCCCGTATTGACAAGGTAGACGGTCTTGCCTTCCAGACTATCAAGACGCGGGGCCATTTTCATAGCCCCGAGGGCTTCCGCCGTGTCTCTCGGCTGGTATACAGGGTCGTGAATAGCAAACATTGGTGAATCAACGTTCAGCCGCCGCCCGAAGATGCCGCTGGGCTGGCCCCCGGGGTCCAGCACTGTGATTTTCGAATTATTTCCTGACATTTTTTTCTCCTGACTGTATTTACTGTGGAAAAAAGATTGTTAAAGTTGATAGTTATCTTGCTCTGCCATGATATTCTATAGTAACTTATACAGTAAAAATCCACAACTAGGATTATATACGGAAAATACTTAATATTTGCATTAAGTAGTCATTCATTTTACACTATTTATTAGTGCAAAGGAGGAAATAATGAAAGATTTCGCTGGTAAAATTCTATTTATCACCGGAGGGGCTTCCGGTGCAGGATTCGGTCAGGCAAAGGTGTTCTCAGAAGCGGGCTGCAAGATTGTCATCGCGGACATCCGCAAGGACCACCTGGACGAGGCAATGGCGTATTTCCGGGACAAGAAGGCAGAAGTTCACGCGATACAACTGGACATCACGGACCGCAAGGCATATGCGGAGGCTGCGGACGAGGTAGAGAAGGTATACGGGAGTCCGCCTCAGATGTTATTCAATACCGCGGGTGTCAATGCCTTCGGTCCGGCTGAAGCCTCGACATTTGAAGATTATGACTGGGTTATGGGAGTTTGCCTTGGCGGCGTCGTCAACGGCATGGTGACATTCGTGCCGCGCATGATACAGGCAGGCAAGGGCGGTTATATTGCCGCGACTTCCTCGATGGGAGGTTTCATGGGAGGTTCCACGACCGCCCCATATTCAGCCGCTAAAGCCGCGGTCAATAATCTCATGGAGAGTTACTTACAGGCGCTCAAGCCTTATGGTATAGGCGTATCCTGCCTGTGCCCGGGCGGTATCAGGTCAAATATCGCCGAAGCATCATATACACGGCCAAAGCACCTGGAAAACACCGGGTATAACATCAATGAAAAAACAATCGAGTATATGCATTACCATTACTCTTTTGGGATAGACCCCGTCGAGCTGGCGCAGATACTCAAAAAGGGGATTGAAAACGAGCAGTTCTTCATTATCCCGGTCCCTGACCCGGAAAAGATGCTGCAGGGTATTGTTGAGCGGATAGTCAATTATGCCACTCCCGAAGGGATGAAACGACAGGTAGAGCTGATGAAGAAGCACATGGAAGAAATGAGGAAACGTATGGGCGGCGATGATGGTCCCATGAAGGGCGCCGCCGAATCCGGATGGTTGAAAGCCAGGCAGGACTTAACGTGGGTAAAAGAACGTAAAGGACCCTTTTAAGTCAAGGATACAGCCAAACCTTGGACAATCGAACGGAGGAATATAATGACAATTGAAGTACGCTTTTCAGTAATGAGTCCTGAAGCTGGAGTCCAGAAGGGTACGGGTGGATTTCCGCCGGGTATAGGTGGACCTCCGCCTGGTATGGGCGGACCCGCACTGTCTTCAGCTTCTTTTGCCAAGCGTCTGGACACACTGGAGAACAAAACGGTGTATATGGTGGATATCGGTTTCGGCGGCGGCTATAATTTCATGCTGCAATTGCAGAAGTGGTTTGCCGAACACATGCCATCCGTCACCACGATAGTAAAGCGGAAACCGGGGCAAGTATTCATGGACGATAAAAATGACCTCTGGGAGGAAGTCAAGGAAAAAGGCCACGCCGTTGTCCTTGGCGTAGCCGGCTGACCGGGCTGTATTTCAGCGGTCGCTGGAGGTAGTACCAATCTTGAACAGAACTATGGTATCCCGGTTGCTCCTATCTCAAGTAACACGATGGAAGGCGTTGCCAAGGATAATCCGAGAGCTGCTTCTTTACCTTTCATATATACGTCGCATCCGGTGATAGGTTTGTCTCCTGAAGTCCTCGATAGTCATATCGTAGGCAATGATCCGTATACCGGTAAACCCGTCATCGATGAAATTATTGACGTATTGACAAAACCCGTAAGCGAAAAGAAGCCGGCGCCTGAGTCTCCTGTAACTGTAAAGACCGCCCCTCCTCAGGCACTCCTGGAACCGGATACCGAAGATAATTTACAGCGTCTATTTTATGAAAGAGGCTGGACGGACGGATTGCCCATCATACTTCCTACCGAGGAACGGGTGAAGAAAATGCTTGCCGGCACCAACGCTTCTCCTGACGAGGTGGTCGGTGAATCATACCAGATGGATACCCGAGAACTGGTTAAGTACACGGTTTCAAACATTGCAGTTATTGCGGTTATGGCCGGTGCCAGGCCGGAACATTTTCCTGTGATACTGGCTATTGCATCCACCAGACAATCAGCCCTTATGCCATCGACAACAGCCTTTGCAGCCATGCTTCTGGTAAACGGGCCAATTCGCAATGAGATCGGTATGAACTGTGGTATCGGCGCGTTCAGCCCGGTAAATCAGGCAAATTCGGTAATCGGCAGAGCCTGGACATTGATGAGCATTTGCTGGGGATATGCCAAGCCTAAAAAGACCCTGTGGAGCTCTCAGGGGAGTAATCTTGTTTACAATAATATGTGCGTTGCTGAGAATGAGGAGAGGAGCGTCTGGACGCCTTTTCATGTTGACAAGGGTTTCAAAGCCGACGAGAGTGTGGTTAGTATCTTCAGGGGATGGGCTGTTATCAACAGTACCGGAGCAGCCTCCAACCGGACATTAGGGGAGGAATTAAATATCGAGCTAGCGGTAATCCCGCCGCTTAACTCCGCGGCTACTATAGTAATGGATCCGATCGTGGCAAGTAACCTAAAAGAGAATGAGGGCTTCAATACTAAGCAGGATTTCGCCCGCTGGATGTCGCAGAACATTAAGATGCCTGCGGGACAATACTGGAAAACCGATTATATCGACATGCTGGTGGCCTCTCAGGCATACCAAGGAGTAGAACCTTATGCTTCTTGGAAAAAGGTTCCGGATGATGAGCTGATAGCTCCCTATCATAATCCGGACAGGATCAATCTCATTGTCGTGGGCGGAGAGACAAGTCCCTTATGGAAGGCTACGGACTACGGACATTGGGCCAGCGCATCTATCGATAAGTGGCACGCTTAATACGGATGAATGCAGTGACGGAACGTGCGGGCTTCCGGATGAGCCGGGTGAGTATGATTAGATTTGTCACGACCTGATTTTCGTGCTTTTACAATTCAGCATCGGGTATACGGTGATAACAGGCAGTTATTGACGTACTCAGCAATATATTCAGTTGGAGTTCGGCTCTCCCCCGTGTTAAAATTCTTTCGAAAAATTCGTTAATTTTAGATGCCATCGGTTAGGGGCCGATACGTAGTGATGTTGTTTTGATGTTGGTATTGCCGGAAGAATCATAATTAGCAGGAAGGAGAACATAGTATAATGGGTGAATCGAAGTATGATAAATATATAATAAAGGGTCCGAAGACTAACCTCAAGCTGGCGCCATACAGGATAAGAACTGAAGATTTCGTCCCGGGCATGGAGACCCGCCTGTTGCATCTAGATGAAGAGGTTTTAAAAGGTGCCTTTTATTTATCGTGTTTCTGGTTTTGGAAAGGGTCCGACGTCGTTTTGGTCGAAACTCATACGCATGACTTTGATGAGGTTTTGACATTTATCGGGACTGATCCGGATGCTCCGTATGACCTTTGTGGTGAAATCGAGTTCTGGATGGAAGATGAAAAGCTGTCAATAACGAGAAGTTGCTCGGTTTTTGTTCCCAAAGGAATGAAGCACTGCCCTTTTATTGTCCGGAGAGTTGATAGACCAATTTTCCATTTTACGACCGGGCCGAAAGGTATGTACCGCTGAATAAAAACGGGTAATAATCCTTTGCCTGTTAAGCCAAAATAGAAAGATACAATTGTATGTGACCTACCCCCAAAAACTGATCCAGAAGTCTTCTTAAACTGGAAATCAAATAAGAGCTAGGGGTATTTAATCCCTAGCTAAACAAAACAAAGCTATATATTCAGGGAGAGACAAGGTCTGCACAGACTCCCCGTCCGTGAAGATTTGACCTTCTTTTACACTACACAATCCGTCAATCTGTTTAATGAGGTAATTGGGTAATGACAAACACCTAAAATCGGATACGTACTATCAGGCGCAGTACGTGTTATTGGTGAGAGGTTGTCAGGATTGCTTTCTTCAGAGCAGCTCTTGCCAGCAGCCTTGTCGAATCCAATGTTGGTAATGGCAATTTTTCTTGAGTTAACAGTAGCGGTATCTCGGTACAGCCAAGAACA
>JAGLTT010000083.1 GCA_023135135.1 Dehalococcoidales bacterium | reverse complement strand
CCATAATGCCGGCTTCCTTGATGGGCGCGGAGGTCCCGGCCTGCGGCGACGATGAGACCACTATGGGCAGACCTCTCTTACACACTTCCATGAAGGTCTCGGTGGTATCATCGACGAACTGCAGTGGACTCTTCACTAGGCAGGTGATAAACGATATTACCGGGTTCTCTTTAAGTTTATCCGGACCGCCGGCAACTATCTCCGCCATTTTCACCACGTTGTCCAGCTGACTCAGGGTGGTGAGGCCGGACATGACGTGCTTGGTGGTGTTGTTCAGGCAGGCGAAGAACTTGTTGACGTCCTTGTTATCTTCGGTGATGTCTTTATCCTGGATGTTGACCGTCCGTATATAGCCGTCGACGGTTTCCAGGTGCTCGCAGACATGGGCCGAATCGCACAAATCGGCCATTGTACCGCGCCGCGGTTTAAATTCGGGTACTTTAATTTCCTTTTTGGGGTCCGACTTATTAACATAGGTCGGGAAATCAACATCCAGCCACATATTTGTTTCCGAGCCGGTAATGAAGAAGACCCTCGCCTCGTCCCCCTTCATAATAAGGGCATTATCCGGGTTTCTGGCTCCCAGCGTCACTGTCTTGGGCGCTTTTTCCAGGGCATCGGTAACCAGCTTTTCGGGAATCTTTACGGTCCAGCAGGGCGTATCGCTGCCGGAAACAGTTGTAACTTCAGCCCCGTGGCTTTGAAATATCTCGGCTGCGTTTTTATTAAAGCACAGTAAACCCGGGTCGTTCAGTATCTCGATGGAAGCGTCGTGAACTTGCCGGACCTGCCCACCGGATAACCTTTCTATGGGATTATTAACAAAAATTCCTTCTCTGGGCACTTCGTTCCTCCTTGCTGATACACCGTCGGCAGGTAGAGTCTAGGGGGTGGCGGAATTACCGGCACTCAAATTTTCAAACACGGATATAGCATGAAAACCGTCGGCGCCATAGCCATCGGCGCCTATTTCCCTGGCGAACTCTTCCGAGACCGGCGCTCCGCCGATAATTATCTTCACCTTGTCCCTGAGACCGTTTTCCTCAAGCGCTTTTATCGTGTCTTCCATGGTTACCATGGTGCTGGTAAGCAGCGCCGATAGTCCGAGAAAATCGGGCTTCTCTTCTCTGACGGCCTTGACGATGTCCTGAGTTTCAACATCATTACCCAGGTCTTTGACGATATAGCCGGCCCCCCGCAGCAGTATCGATACGATGTTCTTGCCGATTTCGTGGAGGTCACCCTTTACCGTGGCGATGAGTACCTTACCCTTGGGTTTGACGCCACTTTGAGCCAGATAGGGCTCCATGAGCTGCATGCCGGCTCCTACGGCCTCGGCCGAGGCCAGCATATCCGGTATATAATATTCCTCATTCTCAAACTTCTGCCCCACGACTTTCATCGATGCGGTAAGCCCATTATTAATTATGTCCGAGACATCTACCCCCGAGGCAAGCGCTTCCTTGATAAGCTCGGTCACCCCGGGCTGGCCGATTGTGCCCTCTTCAATACCCTCGTCATCCCTGGTTACTCTCCCCTGGATGACATTCTCCTTAATCAGTTCGATAATGTCCCCGGACATGTTTGTCTCCTCTCAGGTTACGCACAAATACTAAGCTACGATATCCTTAATCTCCGACAATATCCGGCCTCGTACCGGCTCGGGCAAGCTAACTGCGGGACTTTCCAGAATAGTTTTTACGGTTTCGGCAGCCTTTTCCCAGGTAGTCTTGTGGCCCCTCTCCTCCCATTTGTCACGACTATTCCTGTCACTCAGGGTTGGTTGATAGTGCTCTTTGCGCATAAAGCGTCGCGTGTGCCTGGCGGTAACAAAGTTACCACCCGGCCCGACCTCCTTAAGGAGGTCATAAGCCAGGGTCTCGTCGTCTACCCTGATACCGTCAACCGCCCTCATTACCATGCCCAGTATTTCGTTATCGATAACGTACTTCTCGTAGCAGGCGGTCAGCGCGAACTCTATCAAGCCGGCGCTGTCATGGATGAAATTGGAACCGGACAGGGCACAGAGCAGATTGGTGATTGCCGATTCGTAGCCGCTCTGGGAGTCCAGTGTCTTGGAATCGGTCATGCCGCCGGTGGCGTAATAGGGCAGCTTATAAAACTGGGCCATCTGGGCGCCGGCGGCGTTAAGCAAGCCCATCTCTACCGAACCGGCGATATACTTTAAATCCCTGAGGTCGGTATTGGTGGCTACCGAGCCGAAGATAACCAGTGTGCCGGGATTAACGGCCTGTGTCAGTATTACTCCCATCAGAGAGTCCACCGTCTGGACGGCCAGATTAGCGGCCAGCGTTATTGGCGATGTCGCTCCGCACAACGGTTCCGCGGGACAGACCACCGGGATGCCGCTCTCGGCTACGGCGACCACCATATCGCCGTACTCAGCGTCGATGATAAAGGGGCTGATAACGCAGGTTATTATAGAGATAATCGGGCGTTCCCGCAGCGCTTGCGGCGACCCCGCGACCATCTCGGCCATCTTGATGACCTGCTGCGCTCCTTCGTGCGTGTAGACGCCGCCCATGACATGCTTGGTAGTATTATCTAAGCCGGTAAAGAACCGGTTGACATCAACCTGTTCGAACGGCAGCTCGTTAGGGTAGGTGGGCAGCAGAAAAAGGTGGATATTGTCTAACCGGTCGACAAGTCTGGCGATGTTTTTCAGGTCGTCCAGGGTAGCCGGGCGCTTCTCGCCGGTATCCGGCTCGTAGATGTTGAGGGCGGTGCCTCCCGTTCCGGTGTAAACCCGGCTGCCCCCCAGGTGGATATCATTTTTCTCGTCGCGACCGCAGAGGGTGACCTCTGAAGGTGCTTTGTTGATGAGTTCCAGTACTTTGTCGCGTGATAGCCGTACCCGGCGCTTTTCCCTGTCCACCGTAGCGCCAGCTTTCTCCAGGGCTACCAGCGCTGTATTAGAATTAACCTCACAACCTATTTCTTCGATGATGCGTAATACTGTTTCGTTTATCCTGGATATATCTTCAGGGGTAAGGGGCTTATAACTGCCCCCTTCAAGTCCTTTTCGAATCATCCTCTAATACTCTATCTCCTCCTGCCCGGGCAGTCTTTTTTCAAGCAGGTATTGCACGGGTTATAATTCTCTATGTCATTTCCGGGCAGACCAATACCGATAATGCCGGACACCGATTTACGCGGTATCATCAGCATGCTATCCGTTAACCTTATGCCGGGCGCGTCACCGTCCAGAGCGCGGAAGACCAGTTCCTGCTGGCTAACTTCCCAATCGCAGTAGCCCGGGCTGAAACGCCAGCTGGTAATCAGGCCTTCCATACCGGCGTTAATTCTTAATTTTCCTTCTACCTGAATTGCCAGCTTTTCCACGGTACCCGAACCGATAGCGTCGAGGACGGTTGCCTGGAGCACCAGTCCGTTATCTGCCAGGTAAGTAACCAGGTCTTCCAGGTAATTGCCTATCGTAAGGGCAAAAACGGCCACCATCTCGCACCGTTCCAGCAGCCTGGCGAGTTTCTTGCTTTTCAGGACAATCGAATTGCCGATATCAACACGATTCCCGTCAACAGACTCAATATTCCTGATTCTATACGAGTATGATGGCGCGATAAGGTCGTGATAATTTTCAATATAATCATCCACCAGAGAACTGATACGGGCAGATGGCTCATAATCATCACTGTAACCGATACGGGTTAATATTCTCTGTTTATCTATATCTATCTCGTTATTTAAAGCTGGCATGTTTCTATCACCTTTCTTCTACCTGAAGACGTACCCAATGCACATACGTTCCCTGTCAACGGAATAAATTAGCGCCAAATGGGGAAAGTTAGTGAGATAATTAATGAGGCGGGGTGTTCAATTCACAAAAAACCGGTAGCGAAGAAGGACTGAGGAAAGCGATGCTTTGAAGACCTGGTAAACAGCCTATTGCTGTTGGACTGTTTAATCTTAGAACTACTGGAATCAACGGGGTGAGGTGAGATTCACAGATACATATAACATTAGTCCCCCAGACAACGTGTCTCACTTACGTTTTCAGGTCACACTGCCTCTCCTTGATAATAAAATATTACACTCCTTCCCTTTGCTGACGGTTTATCATACCATGCTCTAGTACCAATGTCCAATGCCATATAAAGTACTTAAGTACGGCTGGTGGTGATGTAATGGCGAGCTAAACCTGTCTTAACATAGATAAAGCATTCTCAGTTAAACAAAAGGCGGCTGCATCATCCCTGAGTATAGAATTATTTTTCAATTTTATAATTGCACACTATTTTGACTTTTCCTTGGAAAACTAATTATATTAAGCAAGCGCGTATCTGGTAGAATGAGAGAGAATCGCATGGTCGCTATTATGAATTTTAAAAAGCTCCTCGAACCTGGTCGAATCGGGTCGGTAACGACCAGGAACCGCATTGTCAAGACGGGTGCCGGGATGTTCATGTGGCATGAAGACGACCTCCACATGAACGAATCGATTAAAGCCTTTTACGAAGGCATTGCCAGAGGCGGTGTGGGCCTGCTGATAGTGGAGTCTCCCACTATAGATTACCCTTTAGGCGTACGCTGGAGGCAGCGGTATCGCATTGACGACGATAAATATATTAAAG
>JAGLTT010000082.1 GCA_023135135.1 Dehalococcoidales bacterium | reverse complement strand
TGACACAGTTCCAGATTGACGAGCAGCCCCATATCATCGTCGATAAGGAAATTTGCCGTACGTGCGACCACCGTGCCTGTGTCCAGTCCTGCCCGGCCAACTGCTACACGTTCGACGAAGAAACGAAACTTCTGAGCGTCGTCTACGAGACGTGTCTTGAGTGCGGCACCTGCTATGTCATCTGCGATAAAGGAGCGCTGGACTGGAGCTACCCGCGGGGAGGCTACGGCGTTTGCTTCCGGCTGACCTAGAAGAACGGATATGAAGATAATCGTTTGTATAAAAGAGGTGGTTGACCCGGCGCTGAGCCTGGATTTCGGCCTGAGTAATAGAGTCGTCTTCCGGGAGGGACTGCCCCTCCGGCTCAATCCCAACGACGCGGCTGCCCTGGCCATGGCCCTGGGACTCAAGTCGCCGGATGAAGGAACGCAGGTAGAAATCACCCTTATCTCCATCGGCCCGGAAAGGGTGGAGAGCTATCTCAAAAACGGGCTGGCTCTCGGAGCAGATAAGGCGGTTCGCATATGGAGTGAAGACTTTACGAAATTATCTTCCCACCAGAAAGCCAGGCTATTGACCGGTGCCGTATCACTCTCCGGCGCCGACCTCGTTCTCACGGGAACCAGGAGCCTGGATACAGCCAACGGGCAGGTCGGGCCTCTGATAGCAGCCTGGCTTGGCTTACCCTGTACCGGCGATGTCATCAGTATCGAACTGGACGAGGAACAGAAAAGCATCAATCTCACCAGAGCCATCGGTCGGGGAGAACGGGAAAAATTACAGTGCCCCCTGCCCGCCGTTATTACAGTAAAGGGAGAGGAGAAACTGCCCTACGCTTCCCTGGACAGCCTCATCGAAAGCAAATCAGGCGAGGTAATGCTGCTCACTCCCGCCGACCTGGGTATCTCCGGCGAGGAACTGCTTAATGACCCCACCGGGGTTACCGACCTTATTTATCCGAGACCCCGGCCCAGAAAGGTGCCGCCGCTGGACAGCTCCCTGCTGGCGTTTAACCGGATATTGCAGCTGCTGGAAGGCGGCATCTCCAAGCGAAAAGGCACCATGCTCAAAGGCAGCAGCGAAGAACTGGCCGAGCGACTCTTCGAGCTCCTGAAAGAAGAGGGGGTAATCAGACCGGCCACAGGCCCATGAAAGGTTTCGGCTTTTCACTGGCGGCTAACACCTTCTTGAGAGAAGACACTGATGGTTATTTCCTGATTTCACACCTGCCCATCAAGATTCTCCGACTCAACGAATCTCTTTACCGACTCCTCGGACATATTCAGGATGGCGGCGAGCTGGCCGACTTCGCCAGCCGTAACCCCGGCCTCGATGCGGGTAATTTATTAAGAGTATTGCTGTCTCTCGTAGCGAAGGGATACCTGAAACTGGAGAGAATAGCTGAGATAGAAGACTTCCCCCTGGTCTCCGTCATCATACCGGTCAAAGACCAGCCCGAAGATTTAATCGAGTGCCTGCAATCGCTGGAAAACCTCGATTATCCCGGAGACCGACTGGAAATCATCGTGGTGGACGACGGCTCACAAAAAGAGACCTCTGATATTGTTGATTCTCCCGATGTTAAAATCATACGTCAGGGCGAGTCGCAGGGCCCGGCCGCCTGCCGGAATATCGGGGCGGAAAATGCCCGCGGTGAAATTCTAGCCTTTATTGATGCCGACTGCATGGCCGGCGAGAAATGGCTGAAGGATATTATTCCTTTTTTTCAGACGTCGAAGATAGGAGCGGTGGGGGGCTACGTTGACGGCTATTATAAAGACAGCCTCCTCGATAGATACGAACAGGTATCCTCTTCGCTGAACATGGGCAATCGGCTCCTCCTCGAGGGCAAGACGGAATCGAGCTTCTACGTGCCCACGGCCAATATGCTGGTGAGCAGGGAAGCATTTATCTCTGTCGGGGGTTTCAAGGCTGGCATGCACGTTGGAGAGGACGTCGATTTTTGCTGGCGCCTGAGAAATTCCGGCTATACGCTCCTTTATATCCCCCTGGGCAGCGTGGCCCACAAGCACCGCAATCGACTCGGCAGGATGCTGAAACGCCGCGGCGAGTACGGGACATCGGAGGCTATTCTCTACCGGACTCACCCCGATAAAAAGAAGACCTTTTTTATTTCCGTTTTTGCCGGCCTGTCCTTCCTGGCGTTTACCCTCGCCATCCTTCTGGTAAATGCCTGGCCGGTGGCCCCGATGCTCATCCTGTTCGGGCTAGACCTGTGGTGCAAGTCCGCGACCCTGCTGAAATTCAACATTACGCTCCCTTTCCCACAGGTAATTTCCGCCACCCTGAGAAGCTACCTCTCCTTCTTTTACTTCGCCTTCTTTCACCTGGTGCGGTATTACCTGATTCTGATATTCGCCCTCGG
Organism: Dehalococcoidales bacterium; assembly: GCA_023135135.1. Taxonomy (GTDB): domain Bacteria; phylum Chloroflexota; class Dehalococcoidia; order Dehalococcoidales; family RBG-16-60-22; genus JAFGPF01. Next base: position 2,265 of record JAGLTT010000082.1, on the reverse strand, counting down.
TTTTCTATGGCACCCCCTGTGGGTTTTCGGCGGCCTGGCGATTATCTGCACATCCATCGTGGACTACTATGTGAAAAAGCCGGGTCTGTTCTACCCTGTCTTTCTTTTCTTCTACCTCCTGGAACACCTGGCCTATCAGGTCGGCGTTTTCCGGGGATGCTTCAAGCAGAAATATTTCGGGTCGTATATACTATCGTTTAGACATTCCTGATATGAGAAATGAAGATGAGCAACCCGTTTAAGTTCTACGGGACTGCCGCCGGACTGCTCGGCAAGGCCCTGGGGTTCCGCTACGCCAGACTGAGGGCGGCCCCTCTCAAGCCCGAGGTGATCAGCCTGGCGGTGACCAACCGGTGCAACTCCCACTGTATCATGTGCAACATGTGGAGAAGGGCTAAAGAGCACCCGAATATTCAATTCCTCGAACTATCTCGGAGAGAAATTATAGATTTATTCTCACGGCCTTTGTTCTCGGGCCTGGTTGAGCTCGATTTAACCGGCGGCGAACCCCATCTCAGGGACGACCTGGTCGAGATAGCACTGGGTATAGCCGGTCTTAAGAATAATTTCCTGCCGCATTTGAGAAGTATCGTTATTACGTCTAACGGCCTGTTGCCGGAAAGGATAATTCCTAACTATCAAAAAATACTGGAGGGTCTGAGGGACACGCATATCGACCTTGTTACCGTGGCGTCTTTAGATGGCATCGGGGCGACCCATGATAAAATAAGGGGGACTAAAGGCGCATTTAAACTGGCCACCGGGACTATCGGCGGATTGCTCGAGCTCAGGGAGAAATACTCCGGCTATTTCATCGGTGTAAAAACCACGGTTCTCCCGGAGAACATCGATAGCCTTGATGATATTCTCGAGTTCGCCATGAAAGAGAACCTCTTTCATATTATCTCGCCGGTTTTCTTCACCGAGACCAGGTTCAGAAATACCGATAGAAGAGAGGCACTGCGACTTAGCCCCGCGGATCATGAAAAGCTCCTGAATTTCTACAATCGCAACGAATTGAACACCAACTACTTCTATTCGAGGATACGCAGCTTCCTGTCCACCGGCCGGAAATGCTGGTCATGCACGGCCTCTTATAATTATATGTTCATTGAGGCCGACGGGACGGTATACCCCTGCGAATTGCTCTCCGAACCAATCGGTAATGTGAAAGAACAGGACCCGGAAGTAATCTGGAGCAGCTCTCAGGCGCATTACTGGCGAACACGCATCGAAAAAACGGAGCAATGCCGCAATTGCATCGAGCCGGGCGCCGTCCGTTACAGCGCCTGCGCCGAAGGTTTAAGCTATCTCGGATTTCTCAGGAAGCTCGGCGGGCGCCAATTCAATGAAAGCCTCTACGGGGAAGGTTTTATAAAATACCTCGACAGATAGTTGCTAATCGTATTTTATTACCCAGCGCCCTATTACCTTCCTGGCTAATATAGCCTCCCGAACCTCATCGAGGTCATCCAGCGTAATTAACCTCGTTACCAGTTTATCGGTCTTCAGGAGGCCGGTGTTCATTACTTCCATCAGACTGGGCAAGTCCTCCGTGGGGTGAGTCTCTCCGTACAGGGTACCCCTTATCGTCTTCGCATGCAGGGGAGCGTAAAACATGGGAATACTGGTAGTCGAATTGATGGAAGGTACGCCGATAGCGACTACCGTACCCCCCGGGCGTAAAGAGTACCAAGCCTGCACCTGTGCCCCGGGGTCGCCGGTGGCCTCGATGGCAAACTCCAGCCCCGCGCCGCCGGTGAGTTCCTTGATAACGGGAATCGGGTCATCTTTGCCGGAATCGATAAAGTGAGTAGCCCCGAACTCCATGGCTATGTCCCGTTTCGACGCCTCCAAATCGACGGCGATAACCGGATTACAGTTACGCAGCGCCGCAAAACGTACGGCATTAAGGCCGATGCCGCCGCAACCCCATATCGCTATCGAATCGCCTTCCCGCGCCTGAGCCACATTAACGACGCTTCCCCACCCCGTGGCCACGGAGCAGCCGAGCTGGCAGAGTTGCTCGGGAGGCAGCTTGACGTGTTCGGGCACCTTAATAGCGCCAATCTCAGGCATGACGCTGTGGGTAGCGAAACCGGCAATAAAGCTGCCCAGTCCGACCCTCTTGCCATCCTTATCGGTCAATCGTGAAGTGCCGTCCAGGAGATTCCCTTCCTGGAAGAATGTCATGCTTGTCTCGCACAGGTTAGGGCGTCCCCGCCGACACTGGAAACAGTACCCGCAGGGCACCATCCAGCAGCC
>JAGLTT010000081.1 GCA_023135135.1 Dehalococcoidales bacterium | reverse complement strand
CCGGACATGACCGACCCCATCACTCTGGATAATGGGAGCACGCTGGAGGACGCCGCAATATCGGTGCACAAGGACTTCGGCAAGATGATGAAGTATGCCCGTATCTGGGGCTCCGGCAAGTTCGACGGCGTGATGGTCAAGCGCGACCACGTCCTGCAGGACGGGGATATCATCGAGCTACATGCTTAAAGTAAGAATTTTCTAATCGCCGCCGCCAGCCCGTGCTCTTCCACGTCAAGGGTTATATGGTCGGCCACTTTTTTAAGCTCCTCGTGGGCGTTACCCATGGCGATGCCCAGTCCGGCCGCAGTCAGCAGCGGTATATCGTTTATCCAGTCGCCCACCGCCACAACCTCGTCCAGGGTTATCCCCAGGTGCTTGGTCAGCGCTTTCAGGGCTTTACCTTTAGACATACCCGGTGCGGTTATATTGATAAAGTTAACACCAGGGAAGCGGGGTGAATGCGCCTGCGTGAATTGAAGTTTACCTGAAAAATGGTCGATGATGACCGCTGCCTTGGCTTCCTGCTCTTCGTTCGTAATACATAGGTCGGCCCTGATTATATTCTCCCGCTCCCAGAGCCCCGTTAAATCGCCTATGACGGTATCTATGTTAAAGTACTGACGTTTGATATCGGTCGACCATGTTTCATGCTCGGAAAAATACCGGTTCACCGAGGCAAACTCAAGCTCGATATCACGCGCCCGAGCGAACTCAACCATCTGTCTCACCATCGCGCTGTCGATGGTCTGCATATAGACCGGCTCGATAAGGTCGGCACGGCTTACCAGCGCGCCGTCAAAGAAGACGTGACAGCTGTCCAGTGAGAGCTGGTCGATATAGGACAAACACGATTTGACCGAGCGCCCGGTACAAAGGGAGACATGCATGCCGGAATCCATCACCATCGCCAGAGCTTGCCGGTTCTCTTCCGAGATGTTCCCTTCTTTATTTATCAGGGTGCCGTCGATATCCACCACCAGGAGCTTATAATTATCAGATTTCAATTTTATCGCAACCTCCCGCGCTCATTCTAACATCGGCATCGTGTTTTTCCAAGCAGGACCCGGCTCAGCTTGACCGGCTCAGGCGTAATCCGATATATTGGAATAGGCGGAATCTTTACGACAAGGAGTTTACCCTTAATATGAAAATCGCCGTTCAATGTGATTTCGATGGCACCGTAACCGAGGAAGACGTAAGCTTTCTCCTGCTGGATACTTACGTCGGACCCCGGTGGCGCGAATATTTGATAGAGTACACGGAAGGCAGGATACCGGTCGGTACGTTCAATAAAAAGGTGTTCGGCATGATGAAAGCCGACCGGCAGACCATGACCGAGCTTGTCCTGAACAGCGAGCGCGTGAAAATACGCCCCGGCTTTCACGAGATGCTTGAATACTGCTCTCAAAAAGACTTTAAAGTGGTCATTGTCAGCAACGGCCTGATTTTCTATATAGAGGCTATCCTGAAATACCTGGGCGTAGACGGCATTGAGGTACACGCGGCGGAGAACCATTTCAGCCCCGATGGTATGACGGTCAGATACGTAGGCCCGGACGGCGCTGAGATGGAGGTCGGCTACAAGGAAGCCTATACCGAGTCGTTGCAGAAAAGGGGCTATGATGTCATCTATATCGGCAACGGCGCCTCAGACGTCCACCCGGCCCGTCGCTCCATTCATACCTTCGCCACCACCGACCTGCTGGAAAAGTGCCGCGAAGAAGACATCGATTGCACGCCTTTTACCGACTTCCGTGATGTAGTCAATGGTATGGAAGACCTCGAATTATATTAGTCCGTTCTCAGGACGATGCCTAAAGGACAGTGGTCGGAGCCCATGACCCCCGGCATGATAAAGGCATCAGCCAATGACGGCAGCAGGTCCTCGCTGATGAAAAAGTAGTCCAGCCTCCAGCCGACGTTCCTGGCGCGCGCGCCGGTCTTCATATCCCACCAGGTATAGTGATTCGGCTCATTGTTGAAATGGCGGAAGGTATCCACGTAGCCATGGGCGAGGAATTTATCAATCCAGGCCCTCTCTTCCGGTAGAAAGCCTGAAACCTTACTGTTTTCCCTGGGGTGAGTAAGGTCGATTTCGTTGTGGGCGGTATTGACGTCGCCGCAGATAACCAGCTTCTTACCGGCATTTTTGAGGGAGTCGGCGTATTTCAGAAAGGTGTCATAGAAGTTCATCTTGTAGTCCAGGCGTTCCTGGTCTTTCTTTCCATTGGGGTAATATATATCAAAGAGGGTAAACCCGGGGTACTCGGCTACAATAACTCTTCCCTCAATGTCGATATCGCTGTCGCCGAAGTCGTACCGGACACCAATAGGTTCCTCTTTCGTAAAGACGGCCACGCCGCTGTAACCCTTTCTCTCGCCGTAGTTCCAGTAAGTATGATAGCCCGGCGGCTCTATAAGGTCGGCGTCGAGCTGCTCAGGCCGGGCTTTAGTCTCCTGTAGGCATATAATGTCCGGGGACTCTTTATAAAACCAGTCCAGAAAGCCTTTCCCCTTAATAGCCCTGATACCGTTAACGTTCCAACTGAGCAGCTTCATCTCTCTCAAACTTATATCTCCAGTTTGATATCAGCCGTATATATTTATTATACTTTTAATATACCATAATATAATCAATGGAAGGGTAGTACTTAATTTTGGAGAAAGTCTTTACAAATCTTACCAATGGCGGCCCGGTACAGGTGTACGTCCGGGACGGTAAAGTAATCCGCGTCCGCCCGCTTGTTCTGACGGATAACGATGCGGCTTCGTGGACAATCGATGCCGACGGCCGAAAATTCTCACCGCTGAGGAAGGCCTGTGTATCTCCTTTTACCACGGCAGAGAAGGCGCGGATATACTCCGATGCCCGGATTAAGTACCCGCTCATCAGGGAAGACTTCAATCCCAACGGCCAGCGTAATCCGGAAAATCGGGGCAGGTCCGGCTACAGGCGCATTAACTGGGAAACTGCTTTAGATATTGTCGCCGGGGAGATGAAGAGAATCCGGGAGACCTACGGGCCGGAGGCTGTCATGTCGCGCGCTTCCTCGCACCATAACTGGGGCAACGTTGGCTACCGCACGTCGACGTGGGCCCGGTTCTTCAATATGATCGGCTTCACCGATATCCTGGACAACCCGGATAGCTGGGAAGGCTGGCACTGGGGCGCAACGCATGTCTACGGCTTCTTCTGGCGACTCGGCATGCCGGAGCAGTACGACCTTCTGGAGGATGCCCTGAAAAATACCGACCTTGTCGTGCACTGGGGCAACGACCCCGATTCGACGCGCGGTATCTACGGCGGACAGGAATCGGCGGTATGGCGGCTATGGCTGAGAGACCTGGGCAAGAAGCAAATTTTCATCGACCCCTTTTGCAACTATACCGCCACCATCCTGGGAGACAAATGGATTGCGCCCCGCCCCGGTACCGATGCCGCCATGGCCGAAGCCATCGCCTATGTCTGGCTTACCGAAGGCACCTACGATAAAGACTACGCGGCCACGCATACGGTCGGCTTCGACGAATTCAAAAAGCATATTATGGGTAAGGACGTCGGCATCGCCAGAACACCGGAATGGGCGGCGGAGATTTGCGATGTACCGTCGTATACCATTAAAAGCCTGGCACGGGAATGGGCGTCAAGTCGGACAATGCTGGCGGCCGGTTCCCGCGGCGGTGAGTCCGGCGCCTGCCGCCAGGCCTACGGCACGGAGTGGGCGCGCCTCATGGTGCTCCTGCAGGCTATGCAGGGGCTGGGGAAGCCGGGCGTTAATATCTGGGGTACGACCATGGGCACGCCCTATAACGCCGATTTTAATTTTCCCGGCTACAGCTCCTTCGGGCCGAACTTCCTGAACGAATTCGCTGAAAATAAGGCGGAGAATCCTGTCAAGCAGCGAGTCTACCGCCTCCTCATCCCGGAGGCTATTCTCAGTCCACCCATCCACTGGCTCGGCGAGACCTTCTGCGGCCAGTCTTTAGAGCAGCAGTTCGTTCCTTATACATATCCGGCTCCCGGCTGCTCCGAGGTCAAGATGTTCTACCGTTACGGCGGCTCCTTCCTCGGTACGATGACCGGCACCAACCGCTTTGTGAAGATGTACCAGAGCCCCAAACTGGAGTTCGTCGTCAACCAGGACTGCTGGTGGTGCACGGAAACCGGACTGGCCGATATTATACTGCCGGCCTGCACCAACTTCGAGCGTTACGATATCGGCGAGTGGGCCAACACCGGAGGCTATACCCATCACGGCTCCAACGCCTGCAACCACCGGGTTATCGTCTACCAGCATAAGTGTATCGAGCCGCTGTACGAGTCGAAGTCCGACTATCAGATATTCACGGATCTCGCCGAAAAACTGGGTATCAAAGAAAAATTTACCGAAGGCAATTCGGACGAGGACTGGATAGAGAAGGTCTTCAACCACTCCGACCTGCCGCAATACCTGTCCTTCGAAGAATTCAAAAATAAGGGGTACTTCATCGTTCCCATGCCGGAGGACTATCAACCTACGCCCGGCCTGCGCTGGTTCTACGAGGGACGGGAGTGCGATACGCCCGACCACTTTAACCCCAAGAGGCATACGGAAAAGGGGAAGGAACTGGGGACATACAGCGGTAAGATAGAGTTTGTCTCTCAAAGT
>JAGLTT010000080.1 GCA_023135135.1 Dehalococcoidales bacterium | reverse complement strand
CCGACACTACCGCCGGAATTGGCATCGCCCCAGCCACCTGTCAGCGGTGACTTCCCCACCATGACGTACCGTGAGCCACCGAGGGCATCGGTGCCGGTGAGGACACCGGTGACTATTCCCAGGATAGCATCCGGTCCCAGAGGGTCGACGCCGGCTTTCTGCCGACTGAACAGGATTCTGGCCCCCAGGCCGTAACCTCCCAGGAATTCCCTGCCCATTTTTTCGTCAAGCGGTTCGTCCTTCAGCTCTTTCTTGGAAAGATCTACCCATAAAATCTTTCCCATAAAACCATGTGCCATACTTTTCCTCCTTGTTTAAAATGCTGAATTATTTCAGTACTGAATAAGTCCGGGTTTGCTGGTGTATTCCGTCATAGAATATACACTGCATCTCAACTAATGTCAAACAATATAGTATGCCATGACGGAAAATTGACGTCAAACGGCCTGAGATGTAAAATCAATCCAGTTGGACAGAACCGCTTTATAGGGTCGACAGTGACGGCAAATAAGATTTTCAACAGCTGTAATGAAGCAGTAGCCGATATTTTCGATGGCGCTACCATCATGGTAGGCGGTTTCGGTTCCTACGGCGGCCTGCCCATCAACCTCATCGTCGCCCTGTCCGGACAGGGGGCGAAAGACCTTACCATCATCGCCAACATGGGCGGCGTCGGTCACGAACTCAGCCACCGCATTAAACCGGGAGGATACCAGGACTCCGGCATCCTCTTCGAGAACGGCCAGGTCAGTAAATTTATCGGGTCGGTGCCCGCCCTCGGCGGCATGCCGCCTACCTCTCCCCTCGAAATACTGTTCAATGAAGGCAAGGTGGAAATCGAAACGGTACCGCAGGGCACCCTGGCGGAGAGGCTACGGTGCGGGGCCGGAGGACTGGGCGGGTTCTACACGCCAGTGGGCATCGGTACTACCGTCGAGGAAGGCAAAGAAAAGAAAGTCATCGACGGACGGGAGTATATTCTGGAACTGCCCCTTACCGCCGATTTCGCCCTGATTAAGGCGCATAAGGCCGATGCCTTCGGTAATCTTGTGTACCGGCAGACGGCACGGTGTTTCAACCCGGTCATGGCCATGGCGGCTAAAGTCACCATCGTCGAGGTCGACGAGCTGGTGCCGGCCGGCCAACTCGACCCGGAGGTTATCGTTACGCCCCATATTTACGTTAACCGCATCGTGGAGGTGCCGCAATGAATGACCGCCTGGGCGAGCAGACGATTGCGCTGAGGGCAGCCCGCGAGTTCACCGACGGCTCGGTGGTCAACCTGGGCTACGGCATGCCCGGCCTCTGCGCCAACCTTATTCCCGGTGATAAAACCGTCTTTTTCCAGAGCGAGAACGGCATGCTGGGCTACGGCAGTCTGGCCACGGATGAAGAAAAGGACTACGAACTGATTAACGCTTCCGACCAGCCAGTGACACCGCTACCCGGCATGTGCTTTTTCGATAGCGCGGCCGCCTTCGACATGATAAGAGGCGGCCATATCGACATCGTGGTACTGGGCGCTTATCAGGTCTCGGAAAAGGGCGACCTGGCCAACTGGGGCAGGCCGGGCCGACCCGCCACCGGCATGGGGGGAGGCATGGACCTGGCCGTCGGCGCCAAAAAAATAATCGTCACCATGTTGCATACGACTAAAGACGGCGTGCCGCGCATTGTCAGCGAATGCACCTATCCCCTGACCGCCCGCCATTGTGTCAGCCTCATCATCACCGACCTCGCGGTTATGGAAATAACTGAGAATGGACTCCTGCTCAAGGAGCTAGCGCCCGGCTGGACGGTCCCGGAGGTGCAGGCGCTCACCGGGGCCAAACTGACACCCGCCGAAGACCTCAAGGAAATAGAGCTTTAACAAATACCGTGATAGGAGAGACAGGCATGGAAGTAATTGTTCCGGCAGAACCCGAACCGATTAAGCTGGATACTAATAGAACGGCCTTAATCGTCGTCGACATGCAAAACTCCTTCTGTAAAAAAGGAGGCATGTTCGACTACCTGGGGAAGCTCAATGAGGTAAAGACGAAGCGCGTCATCGAAGTCGATAAGCAAGTAATCGAAGCATTCAGAAACAAGGCGATAAAGATTATCTATCTCAGGATGACCTACGGGCCGGACCTGGCCGGTTCCGGGGGGGCGGAATCGCCCAATTACTGGAAAGAGAGCGGGCTGGTAGCCATGCGCCAGCACCCGGAAATGAAAGGCAAGTTCCTGACACTGGATACATGGGACTGGGAGATAGTCGATGAACTCAAGCCCGAACCGGATGACATCACCGTCAATAAAAGCCGGTACAGCGGCTTCGTCAACACGGCGCTCGATGATATTTTAAAGAAACACAATATCAAGTACCTCGCGTTTATCGGCCTCTTTACCAACGTTTGTGTGGAGTCGACCCTCCGCGATGCCTTTTTCCACGAGTACTTCCCTTTGCTGGTCAGTGACGCCTGCGGCAACACCGGCCCCGATTATGTTCAGGACGCCACCGTCTGGAATGTTACTTCGGTCTTCGGATGGGTGACCACCACCGACGATTTGATAAAATCCTTGAATTAAAATAGATTATAACTGTCCATATTTTCAAAGGAGGCAGACATGTCACCGGTATTGAAAGACAAGGTAGCCATTATCACCGGAGCCGGCCGCGGCCTCGGTAAAGCATTCGCCCTGCGGTTCGCCGGGGAAGGCGCTAAACTGCTGCTCCCCGATATCAGCCTGGAACGCGCCGAGGACACGGTGAAGGAAATAAAAGCTAAAGGCGGTGAAGCCACTGCCATGCTGACCGATATCTCCGAAGAGAAAGACACAAAAAAAATGGCCGAGGAGGTCATGCGGATTTACGGCAGGGTGGATATCCTGCTCAATAACGCCGCCATGTACTACGGCGTCGGGCGGCGGGAGTGGGACGACTGGACGGTAAAGGACTGGGACCGCCTGTTCGAGGTAAATGTCCGGGGGACCTACCTGTGCTGCAAAGCCATCGGCCCCCTCATGGTCAAGGCGGGCAGCGGCAAGATTATCAATATCGCCTCGGACGTTTTCAAGGTGCCCGGGGCCGTCAACCTGCTGGCCTACGCCTGCAGCAAGGCGGCCGTTTACGCCCTGACGCAGGCTCTCGCCCGCGCCCTGGGACCCTCCGGCATCAATGTCAACTGCATCGGGCCGGGGTTCACGGCTACCGAGGCCAGCCTGGGACAGGACGGCAATAAATCGTCCTTCGACGCTACTATCGAAATGCAATGCATCAAGCGCCGCGAGGAGCCTTCCGACCTCCCCGGTACGGCCGTGTTTCTGGCTTCGGCAGATTCGGACTTCGTCACAGGCCATTATATCGTCGTCAACGGCGGCAGTGTGCTGCTTTAATGATTGTTTGAAAATACGCTTTACCAGGATAAAGGAGAATTGCTGATGAAAGCTCAAAAAGGTCAGGTTAGGGTGATAACCGGCAATAGCGCCGCCGCCTACGCGGCAATGCTTTGCCGACCGGATGTCGTGACTTCATACCCGATAACTCCCATGAGCGAGGTGGCGGAGCAGCTCTCCGCATTCCACGCCGATGGGATTCTTGATGCTGAGATGGTAGAAGTCGAGGGAGAAAATTCGGCTATGAACGTTGTCGCTGCCGCCAGCATCACTGGTGGTCGGGTTTTCACCGCTACTTCTTCCTGGGGTTTAGCCTTCATGTATGATGCCGTACAGCAGGCCTCTGGCTTCAGAGCCCCGGTGGTGATGGCTATCGCCAACCGCGAAACGCCCGGCATCCTGGCTGTCTCCGGCGGCCAGCAAGACATAATCAGCACGAGAGATACCGGGTGGATTCAGATTATTGTTGAAGATGGTCAGGAAATCTTTGACACCATAATAATGGCCTTTCGGCTGGCGGAAGACTACGATATCCAGCTTCCGGTGATGGTAAACTACGATGGATTTTACCTCTCCTATCTGGCGCAGGCGGTAGAAATCGCTGCCCGGGAAGACGTCGACAGGTTCCTGGAGCCTTTAAAGCGGCAGCCGCAGCGCCCCAGGCTGGTTCCGGGGGAGCCTCTGGGAGCAGGTACGCACGGCATTGAGATTGGGTTTGTTGAGCTGCGCTATAAGCACTCTACGGCTATGGAGCGGGCAACCACTAAGCTGGACGAGATAGACAAAGGGTTCGGGGAGCTTTTCGGGCGGAGCTACGGAGGCCAGATAGAGGAATACCGCACCGCGGACGCCGAGATAATAGTGGTAGCTTCCGGTGGTGCCGCCGGGACAGCACGGACAGTGGTTGATGCCAAAAGAAATGAAGGAATAAACGTAGGTCTAATCAAGATAAGGCTGTTCCGCCCCTTTCCCCGCAAGCGGCTGGCTGAAGCCCTGAGGGGAAAGAAGGCAATCGGAGTCATTGACCGAAGTGTTTGTTTCGGCTGGAACTGCGGACCGATGTATATGGAATTAAGGGCGCTTGCGCCAGATATTGGCATCGTGCCCATGTTGAGCTATATTGACGGCATGGCCAATCTTGATATCACCATACCACATATAGAGAGGGTAATCGACGAGACCCATGCCGCCGCCCGCGGCAAGCCTTACCAGGAGGTGACCTGGATACCTTTAGAAGAGTGAGGGAGAAAATGGCACAGCAAGAGAAGAAGAAATCAAGAATTTTTGATTATTTCAGTGAAAA
>JAGLTT010000008.1 GCA_023135135.1 Dehalococcoidales bacterium | reverse complement strand
ATTAGCCAGAAGAAGGAAAATCAGCCTCTTCATCAAGCATGGAAAGGTCTGATAAACCTGCTATTCGCGCGTGCCTATCACAACGGATATCTCAAGCGTGGTGGTGCCCCGTATCACTTCGATTACCGTCTCGTCTCCCGGGCTGTTGTATTCTCCCAGATATGAGGTAAGTTCGCTCGTATCTCTGACCGGCACGCCGTCAATGGCCACGATAATATCACCTGTTTGAATACCGGCTATTTCAGCCGGGCTGTCAGGGAAAAGAGCCGTCACCAGTACCCCGTTAGCCGTCTCCAGCGACATCTCCTGTACCATCTGGGGTGTAAGGTCAGTTATCATCACGCCAACCCAGGGATAAGAGAGATAACTGTGCTCCAACAGTGCTTCAACCACCCGTTTAACTTTATTGGAAGATACCGCCCAGTAAATACCTTCACCAATCAGGGGGTCAATCCTGGCATTTACCAGACCGATAACCTCTCCCTTAGAGTTGATAAGGGGGCCTCCCGAGTTGCCGAAGTTCACCGCGGCATCGAACTGGAGCAGGTTGGGTATATAACTACCTTCTATGTTAACGAATCGATTGACCTGACTGATAATACCGGAAGTCAGGGTGTCCCTCAGACCAAGCGGGTCGTCACCATCACCGGGACTGCCGATGGCGATGACCGGCTCTCCGATTTGTATCAGGCTGGAATCACCCAGCGGCAGCGGCTCGATATCTGGATTAACCGACAGTGTCAGTAAGGCGACATCACTGAATTCACAATATCCGTCAACCGTCGCCCTTGAAATCCTGCCGTCATACAACATGACGAATATCGGGGAGAGTCCATCAACCACATGGTAGGCGGTAATCACACGGCCATCGGTATCATAAATAAACCCGGAACCCACCGCTCTCTCGCCGTTGGTAATTCGAACCGTAGCCTGCACGACTCTCTTATACAACTCACTGGTATCAATTACGGAACGTAATATCTCGGCTTCAGCGCTGCTGATACGGTCGTCCAGAGTTCCAACCTGAGTCGAGACTCCGGCGATTTCGTCTTCCACGCCGGATATGCGGTCGCTCGCTGTTTCCAGTTCAACACCCAGAGCGGCGATATCGGCCTGAGACTCTCCCAGTTGATTTTCCAGAGAATCGAGGCCTTTTGCCATTTCCTTCTTCAGTTCGTCACTCACGGCATCGATACGGGTAGTCTGCTCCGTTTCGAATGTCGCCAACCGCTCGACCAGGTCATCAAGTTGCTGGTTGAGCGTGTAAGAGTAGTAGCCGATGCCTCCCGTGATAATCACCAGCAGCACCAGTATACCGATAATTACTTTATTCATCATTTAACAAGCTCCTAAATCATTTCCGGGCTATATTCACATACTCTATTATATTAAGAGACTCTGGTGAGCGTCACCGGACATGTCCTCCAGACGCCTTCGGCATCCGGCGTCCCCAGAACAATACCCCTGAACTCGCCGGTCTTTCCAGCTTCTATAAACCTGCCCAAGGCTATCCCCCGCTGTCAGGGATGTTAACGATTTCACCCAGGCCTTCATCGCCTTCCTCGTCTTCAAGCAGGTCGTTAAAAACTTCGATATGATACTTTTCGTTGTCTCTTATCCGGATGAGTAGCTCCTTCAAGCCGGCATCGTCGACTTCCTTTGCGGCTTTGTCGTATGCTTCAGCCACTTCCTTCTCAATCTTGATGTCCGCCTTGAGCATGTCCGTCGTTCTGGTCGACTGGTCAGGACTGGTATGTTCTATTTTCGGGCTGCCGCCACCGTCAACCACTTCTTCGGCAAGCCAGCCGAGGTGCTGCATCTCGTTAATGGCCTGGTCTTCCAGCTGCTTCTTGGCCTCTTCGTTTCCGGTCATGTAGGAGTGAAACAGGTACTGCAACACGACCGTATATTCGTGCTCGATGCCCCAGTTCAGCGTCTTGGTGACGCTATCCTTGCGGTCGCCCCTTACATCTTTCTGACCTTCCCTTTTTGCTTTCTCAACGAAGTGCTCGAACTTGCCATGATGCGCCTGCTCGTCAGCCAGGATACGCTTTAATAATCGTTTTATTTTCGGGTCGTCCACCAGTTTTATATGTTCCGTGTAATTGTCAATGGCGCCCTGTTCGAGCTTAACATCATCCGCCATCCATTCGGGAGGTGTCTTGCCGGACATATTCATGGTGCCCCTTTTCAGGCTGGGCTGACCGCCAAGCTCCACTATTGTCTCTGCCAGCCAGTCCAGGTGCCTCATCTCTTCCCGCGCGAAGGCTTCAATTTCGCAGGACATTTCGCCCTCGCCCATGGAATAGGCGTGTGTCAGGTATTGAATGATAGCGCCGTGCTCGTCCTGAATGTCCTGGTTCAGTAGTTTAATGATTTGTTCGTTTTCCATCTTTCACCTCCGTATCTACTTTCTAATGACGGCTAATATTCCAGCAACCTTTTCTCGCCTTCAATCTGCCTGATTTCCGTGATATCCTGACCGACCTCCAGCGTGCCTATATACTTGCCATCCTTATCCCGTACCGCAAAATACCGGATATAAACCTTTTTCCCTTTCAGGTCAATCCAGAACTCCGCGAAATCTCTTTTACCGCTTTTAAGGTCGGTCAATACCTCATTTACGGTTCCCACGCTTTTCGGCGGATGGCAATTCTGAACGGTCTTGCCGAGGACCGAGTTCGGCCGCTTGAATACCCGCGTTTCATGCTTGTTCCAGAATCTGACCGTGTCATCCTCATCTACGAAGGAGATATCAACCGGTATTGTTTCCAGGATTCCGGCTAACTGTTCCTGACTCAGGTTTTCTATCATAATGAACCCCCTAACCATCTACTTTCTGGAAATCGCCCTTGCCGGCTCCGCAGACAGGGCATACCCAGTCGTCCGGTATTTTCTCAAACGGCGTCCCCGGGGAGATGCCGCCATCGGAGTCTCCCAGTTCCGGGTCGTAGACATAGCCGCAAACGGTGCATTCGTACTTGTCCATTCTACTCATCGCCTCCTTTTTCTCCGGCAATATAGCTGGTGGCGGTCCTGGGAGTGGCCGGCTACATGACTTCTTTCTCGCTGGCCTCTACCGCCCGCTTCAGCTCTTCGGCCAGCAGCGGCGGCAGCCCCTCGATATCAACATGGAGGAATCCCCTCACGATAGTAGCCGTAGCCTCTTCCCTGGTAAGTCCCCTGGCCATCAGGTACTCCACTTCCTCCTCGGCAATCTTGCCGACGGCCGCTTCGTGGGAAAGGTCGATACCGGCCAGATTCCCCTTCAGCTCGGGTACGGCGTGAATCATACCTTTCTCACCCAGAATCAAGCCTCGGCATTCGAGGTGTCCCTTAATATCCGGCGCATTGCCTTCTATGTAACCGCGGGCGATAATATTCCCGCCGGTGGTAATGGCGCGGGAGACGATTTCCGTCCTGGAGCCCTTGCCATCGAGGATTATCCGCGAACCCACGTCCAGCGATGAACCTTCGCCCGTTACCAGTATGCTATTGAACCTGGCGGTGGAATTATCACCCACGCATTTGACGAGCGGGTTCATTTGCAACGAACGCACCGGTTTCATGAGGATGTAGTTGCTCAGGAACAGACCGTCCTCTTCGACGATGACGCCGCTGCGGGGCCTAACGGCTGTCTCCGGATTCCAGCTGTGAATCATGGTGAAGGTTACTTTAGCCCCCTTCTTGATATAGAACTCGGAGACCCCCAGATGCAGTCCGGCATCTTCTTGAGAAGCCGTGGAGCAGCCGGTAATAATATGAAGCTCCGAACCCTCCTCGGCAATGATGACATTATGCACGTTCTGTACCAGCTTATCCTTGGCAAGATAGAGGCAGGCCTGAACCGGAAAGACAGTCTTCTTCCCGGGCAGAGTCCTGATGAAGTAGCCGTCATACTGGCTCAATTCTATATTAGCGGTGTATTTATCCTGGTCCACAGCGACCGCATTCCACCAGTAGTCCGTCATCCAGTCGTACTTCTCCATGGCCTGGCTAACCGGCATGACTTCCACCCCGTCCCCACTGACGGAACTATGTACGGGCGTATTGTCCATCTGGATATAAGTACCCGACCTCTGGCTGGTATCATCCAGCATCACGCCGGCTTCGAGCATATGTTTTTTTGCCTCGGCGGGGAGTTGCGAGGGATTATCGCGATAGGCATGCTTCTCACCCGCGCTGGTATATTCGCTCAGGTCTATGTCTTCGCCGAGGGAGGCCGTCTTGTTGGCGGCCGCTCTGGCTTTCTCTTTATTAGTCCTGGACGCTTTTGCTTTATTCATTTATTGGCAGCCTCCCCAGATAGCAATTGATGCATTCGTCATAGCCTTTTTCCCGGATTGTTGCCAGCATCTCATGGGGATCGCCAACACAGCCGATGGTGCCGTCACACATGACATAACCGGTACGGGCGTTAACATAGTCCAGAATATGGCCGGTATGGGTTATGATAAGCCCCATGCACTTACGATATTGTATCGGGCAGTTCTTTTCCAGCAGTTCGTTCATAAGCTCGCCAATCAGGGCGATGTTCACCAGGTCAACACCCGATTCTGGTTCGTCCAGCAGAGTCAGTTCCGGTTTCTGGGCGAGGAGCTGCATTAATTCGGAGCGCTTTATTTCCCCACCGGAAAACCCGTAGTTGATGTCCCTCTCCAGAAATTCGCCCAAGTCGGCTCTATTCGCCAGCACATTGATGGTGTCACCATCCCCGCTCTCTTTAAGGCACGCAGCCACCATATCGCGGGTCTTGACGCCACGTACCACCGGGGGTCGCTGGAAGGACATACCCATACCCATACGCGCCCTCTCATCCACGGTCAGACCGGTGATGTCTTTCCCCTTGAAGCTGATACTGCCTTTAGTCACCCGGTACTTTGGAAAACCCATGATAGCCATAAGCAGGGTGCTTTTACCAGCGCCGTTAGGCCCGAAGAGAACATGGGTCTCTCCATTCTTGATAGTCATGTTCACATCATGGATTATTTCCTTGCCTTCTACAGACACAGACAAGTCTTTAATTTTCAGCATTTTTCACCCCTGTAAGCGAATTCTATAACTTATTTCGTTTTTAGCCACCGTCCAGAGACGGGTGTTCTTTCTGGACAAACCACGCCTCCGGATTCTTGAGAAATTCGTAGTAGTCCAGCAGAACCCGGTAGTGCTCCTCTTCCTGAACGGCTAAAGCTTCGTAAAATTGTTTTTCGGCATCGTAAGCAACATTAGCGCCCCGGCTTCTATAGAAGTCGTAGGTCTTATTCTCCATTTCCATAGCCATTTGCACAGCATCGATCTCCATGGGTATGGCGCTGACGTCTTTATCCATTGCTTCTAGGGCTGTGGCGAATATCGTCCTCAGGCCTTTCCCGCCGTCAGTGCGAAATTTCCCGCCCGGCCAGCCCTTTTTGGCACTGATATCTTTATAAATATCCTCAAAAACTTTGCGGTGTAAATCTTCTTCTGCAGCAAGTTCCTTCAGCAGTTTCTTCCCCAGTTCGTTCTGGCTCGCCTGACTGGCTTTCAGGTAGAATTCTTTGCCATCAATTTCCATCTGAATGGCTGTCTTAAGTGCTTTAAGCGTTTTATCCTGCTCGTTAACCATAAGCTACCTCCATCCGGGTTAATTATTTAATAGTATTCAGCTTACCGTGCTCATGTTGCGTAACGCATAATAAAATGAAATTATGATAATGTCAATATTTTCAGCAGCCGTTTATTGAATATTTTACCTGTGATAGCCTTCGGTGGATATGATAAAAGTTCCACAAACATCACATAAATACCTTAAAAGTATATCACATATTATTATTCTAAATTTTTACTTAAAATCAGCAACATAGCTTCATTGGCTCTGTCTTGACATGATTATTAACCGAATATATTAGTGTATGATTGACAGTTATTACTAAAGGTGAGGTAAGCAAATGGCAGTACCAGCCATCATCATCGACGATAGAGACATTGTTATTGGCTTCAATCCCGCCAAGCTGGATGAACTGTTGCCACCGGAAGAAAAGAAGTAATACCGGCGTTTACAGGTCTTTCTTTATCTGTTCGAACTCTTCCCTGGATATCTCGCCCCTGGCGTAGCGTTCTCTGGCTATTTCCAGCGGATGTTGTTTCCTGCCCGAGCTATTATTTCTGGTTAATCTGCTTATTCCCCATACGATAAGGGCAATAAGACCACCCCAGAAAAATACCATCCATATTCCTCCAAAAGCCATCCACCAGCCCATACCTTCATGCATATACCACATGGCGTTACCTCCTAAAATGCTGTGAAGTATTCCCTTTCAAACTCAATCTTAACACTTATCATCCGAGAAGGATGTGATAATTATCACATACAGAAAGTCAGATATTTTTTACAATTTGTATAGGTAATACAAGAAGGGAGGTACTGTGATGAAATTTACACAAGGTCTGGCAATTCTGGTCATGGTCCTGGGTCTGGTATCAATCGTGATAGGGGGTGTATTCATCGGTCAGGGGTTTGCCAAGAATAACCTTATCGTGGACAGGATGGAGATAGAGAAAGTTACCCTGGCTATTGATCCCGAAAACCCCGATGAATATACTCTGATAGCCGATATCGATGCTGCGCAGGTAGCCGCCGACACCATCGCCGAACACCGCCGTAATATAGCCCCGACCTATCAGGAACTGCTGGCCGGCGAGCGTTATGACCCGACCAATCCCGCTCATCTATCCTACGCTCAGGCGATGAATCTCGAGAACTACCTGTACCTGGCAGTCGCTG
Source organism: Dehalococcoidales bacterium (assembly GCA_023135135.1). Classification (GTDB taxonomy): domain Bacteria; phylum Chloroflexota; class Dehalococcoidia; order Dehalococcoidales; family RBG-16-60-22; genus JAFGPF01. Next base: position 6,060 of record JAGLTT010000008.1, on the reverse strand, counting down.
CTTTTGGTCTTGTTCAGGTAGCACTGGCCAGCGGCGCCTTCATGGTTGTCACCGGACTGGCTCTCGGCGGCACCGGCTGGGCACTGCTCCGCGTCCACCATGTGCATTCTTAGACATATAGTGAATTCTGGCTAGGCCGTAACCCGCTATGTTATACTTATTACGACCAGCCAGAAAATCACACAACTGCGCTGACATGTAACCAAGCAAACCAACAAAAGGAGAAAAACAAATGACCCGACAGGTAAGCCTTTCCGTTAACGATATGCCCATCGACCTCGACTACTTTGTCGAGAACTATCTCGACCACGTCATAGGTGGCATTATTTCCAGCCTGAAAGATACGGGTGAAATTAAAACCCTGGAACTTACCATCGATAATGAGGGGCAGGTAACGATTACTCTTAACGGCGCCGAAGTTCCGCTCAATTATTTCCCCGTGGAGATAATCAAAAACACCATCGAGGGTATGGTCTCGCCGTTAAAAGGTGTGGATAGTGCCGTCAATAAGCTGGAACTAAATATCGAAAGATAAGTACCGGAAACGCCCCTTTAGACGGACGTTTCACATAGTTTAACGTCTCCCCAGGCACCAACGCTTTTGCCCACGATAATGACGATGCCTTTCAAGCCATCGATGTTCCGGCCGTATTCAATGGCGGCATCGATATCAGTGGACTGATTGACCCGATTGCCGATAGCCGTAGCCGCGGCATCGGCCAGGGCTGTAGAAGCGGAAAGCGCTACCACGGCATCGGGCCTGCCATAGCTTAGCGAATGACCCACCGTTCCCGATGACGTACAGATTCCCAAGGGAGTATCCTCGGGTTCTATTTCAAGGCCGATTTTCCCCGTCAACAGCGAGTCCCCGGCGAATATCCCGACCATCCTTTTCCTGAGGATTTTAAGATAGATATCGCCCCCGTTTTCCACGATTATCTCCGGTGAAAATTCCAGTAACTCCCGGCCGACACACTCCGCGATGGCTCCAGCCACCGCCGCCATCGGCCCGACGCCGGCCTTAAGCGCCGCCGCCGCCATCTGGCTGGCGATTACCGGGGCGTCCTCCGAGACGGGGAGGGGCTCAAGTGACGCGGCAAAGGCAGGGTTGCGCTTGATATAATCCTCAAGCTGACGGCGGTATTTCAGCACCAGGCGATGGGCTTTTCTCTGCAGGTTGGAGGAGGCACGGATGTATAAATCGGTCTCTTTAACCGTTACGTCGAACGGTATCAGGTCTTTACTTTCAATCCAGTGCCGGTAAGTTCTCGGCTGATAGGTATCCTCTTTCACGTACTAAAAATGCACTTCCATGGCACGCGGCGGGCAGGCGGGAATACAGAGTCCGCAGGCGATGCATTTCTCATTATCGAACAGTACTTCCCTCGTTTTCGGGTCAAGGCTGAAAGCGCCGGTAGGGCAGACGGTAATACAGGCGCCGCAACTGGTACACCTTTCCTCGTTGCGTGTCACGTCCTGACTGAGGGACTGGATTTTCACACCGGCTTTAATCAGGAATTTAATCCCTTTATCGTACTCCTTCTGGTCTCCCTTAAGCTCCAGCACCAGCAGCCCTTCCTCTTCAGGAGTAATCGAAGCCTTGAGAATATTGAATTCAAGGTCGTAGTCCTTGACCAGACGATATACTATCGGTCGCTCTACCAGTCGCCTGGGAAAACGCAATACGATTCTTTTCGAAACAGTCATTTATTTTAATTCTCCAGTTAATACTCGATAGGTCGTTCGTTGAGCGGCTTGATGACCGCGCCGGACTCCGCGCCGGGCAACGGCTGCACCGACTCCGTGAGTAAAAATTTGCCTGTTCGTATCCACTCCTTGAGTGTGGTGGCTATTTCCACCGCCCTCGGATAGCTGGAGCGGGAAGCGGTAGGCACGTCTTTTCCTTTGACCTTTATCCTGCCGCTCTTTAGCTCGGCGTAGGTGACCTCGGCCAGGATATCCGGTTTATTATTAGGAAAAGCATCCGAGTAATCTATAACCGGTGCGTAGATATCCGCATCGGTTACGGCGGTATATTCCAGCATTTCCTCGGACAGTATGGGAATCGGCACCCCGACGCCTACGGTCAGGCTGCACCCGTAACCGAGCACACTGCTGCCCATCAGCCAGCGCGGGCTCATCTGCTTGAGGTCCCCGATAACCGCCAGCGTGCCGGCACCTTCTTTAGGTATTCCCTTTTCGGTGCGGGGTACGCCGGGATTGTGCTGGGTGCCCTGCCAGGCGACGAAACCGATGCCTCCCCCGAGAAATATCTTCGTACCGATGCCGATAGTCCTGTAATAGGGGTCGTTGAACAGCGGCGACAGCTGCCCCGCCGAACTATAGTTGGCATTACCCAGGTGGGGCTTTAGCACGCCCATGTAAGTATAGATTGTCTTATCCGAAAGGTTCACGGCCACGTTATAGTTCTGGTAGGCGTTCCTGACATTAAAAAGCACCGCCTCGTTAAGGTCTTTGATATTAATCAAGGTCTCCAGTCGCTTGCGCGGATAGCAGTCCGTACCGTAAGCCGTGGCTGCCAGCCGGACATCCTTGCCGGCCACCAGCTCTTCGATAACATGACCCCCGCCGTAGTTAAACTCGCCGGGATGTATCCTGTTTCTCGGGTCGTCATCGGGCAGGGCATTAGCCCCCATGAACAGGTCAGCGGCCCCCAGCCCGGTATAAGCGGGGACATCATTCAGGTAAGCACGGCCACCACCCAGCTTAAGACGCGGCGTGGAGTGCCCGATATTGAAGTAGGCTCCGGAGGAACACATAATACCGAAAGTGCCCGTGGTGACCACGTCTACTTCCTGGGCGGCTTTTTTGACGCCTTTTTCCCGGGCAACGGCGATTACCTCTTCGGCAGTGAAGACGACGGCCTTGCCTGCTTTAATTTTCTCGTTTATCTCCGCGATAGTCCTGGCCACTAAACTGTTCCCCTTTTCCCCATGAACGATTATTGGCGGGATTACATAACATTGTAGCAGAGCCGACGCCTAAATACAACAGATAAGTGTATTTATGTTGAAGCGCCTACCTGTATAAGCTATAATCAAAAGTAAAGTAGTATATACAGGAGACGCATTTGCTCAGGACTCATTCCTGCGGTGAATTAAGAAAAGAACACATCGGCAGTGAAGTATCCCTGGCCGGCTGGGTGAATCGCAGGCGCGACCACGGCGGGCTTATTTTCATCGACCTGCGGGACCGGGACGGGTTCGTTCAAACGGTATTCAACCCGGAAATCTCACCGTCAGGCCTGAAAACCGCCGAAGAGATGCGCAACGAATACGTCATCACGGTTACGGGCGAGGTGGCAGCGCGTCCGGCGGGCACCGAGAATTCCAGGATACCCACCGGCGATATCGAGGTGATAGTCAAGGATACCGAGATACTTAATACGTCCAAAACGCCTCCCTTTTACATCAATGAAGAAGTGGAGGTCGATGAAAACCTGCGCCTGAAGTACCGCTACCTTGACCTGCGGCGACCCCGCATGAAAGAAAACCTTCTCTTGCGCCATCGGGTTGTCAGGTTCATTCGCGATTTCCTGGATGCTAGAGGGTTCGTCGAGGTGGAAACGCCTATATTCGTAAAAAGCACACCGGAAGGCGCGCGCGACTACCTGGTGCCCAGTCGCCTCAATCCCGGCAAGTTCTACGCCCTGCCCCAGTCTCCACAGCAAATCAAGCAGTTATTGATGGTAGCCGGGCTCGATAAATACTACCAGCTTGCCCGCTGCTTCCGGGACGAGGACAACCGCGCCGACCGCCAGCCGGAACACACTCAGCTCGACCTTGAGATGAGCTTCATCACGCAGGATGATATCCTCGAACTAATCGAGGAGCTTTACACTTCACTGGCCGAGACCATAAAGCCCAAAATCAAGTTAATAAAACCGTTCCCGAAGATGACCTATGCCGAGGCCATGGAACGCTACGGGTCGGACAAACCGGACCTGCGCTACGGACTGGAAATATCCGACCTTACCGATATCGCCGCGCAGACCGACTTCGCCATTTTCCGGACGGCTATAGATAACGGAGGCAAAGTAAAAGGAATCAACACTCCCGGCTGCGGCGAGTACAGTCGCCACCAGCTGGACGAACTGAACAAACTGGTGCTCGGCGTAGGCGCTAAAGGCTTGCTTACTATCTCACTGGGCAGTAAGGGGAGTGGACTGGACAGCCTGACTCTGGATGAAGTGAAGTCCGTAGCCGCGAAATTCTTGACCCTCGACCAGATAAAAGAAATGGCCGGACGGTGCGGGGCAGCTAAAGGAGACCTGCTGCTCATCGTGGCCGGCGAACCGGAGAAAATATATCCGGCGCTGGACACGCTCCGCCGCGAAATGGCACGCCGTCTCAAGCTATCCGAACCTGATGTTCTCGCCTTCGCCTTTATCTATGATTTCCCGCTTATCGTCAGAAATGATGAAACTGGGGGCTGGGAGGCCGCCAATAACCCCTTCACCAGCCCGAAGGACGAGGATATTCCCCTCCTGGACAGCACCCCGGACAGGGTGCGCGGCAATAATTACGACCTGGTGTGCAACGGTTACGAACTTGCCAGCGGCAGCATCAGAATCCACCGGGCTGAACTACAGGAAAAGATATTGAAAATACTCGGCTATGACGACGAAAGCATTGATAGTCTTTTCGGGCACATGCTGGAAGCCTTCAACTTCGGGGCGCCTCCTCACGGGGGCCTCGGCGCCGGTATCGACCGTTTGATGATGGTCCTGACCGGAGAGGAGAACATCAGGGAGGTTATCGCCTTCCCCAAGACGCAGAGCGCCGTGGATTTGACCTTTAACGCACCCTCGCCGGTTACCGAAGAGCAACTGGCTGAATTACACATTCGTTTGCAGGAAGAAGAGTAGCTATTTGGAGGAAATTTGAAAGTAACCAAAGAGAAAGAAGAGAACCGCCAGGCATACATAACCGTCGAGATGGAGCCTGCCGAAATGGAAACATCACTGCAGGACGCCTACCGGCACCTGGCGCAAAAAGCCAACATCCCCGGTTTTCGTAAGGGTAAAGCCCCGCGCGAGGTGGTGGAACACCACCTGGGAAAACCGCGACTCCTCGAAGAGGCGCTCGACCGCATGCTTCCCCAGGCCTACGAGCAAGCCCTTAAGGAGCAGGAAATAGAACCCTTTGCCCAGCCGGACTTGGAGATAACCCAGAACGACCCGTTAATCTTCAAGGCGGTTGTGCCTCTGTCACCCTCCGTAGAGCTGGGGGACTACGGGAGTATCAGGGTGACACCGGAACCGGTTGACATAACGGATGAGAATATCAATGCCGTAATAGAAGACCTGCGCCACCAGTACGCCACCTGGGAGCCCGTTGACAGGCCTCTGGACTATAACGACCTGGCCATTATCGACATTAACGGCATGGTCGATGAAAAACCTTACGTTCAGAAAGTAGGGGCCCAGATTCAGGTTCTGAAAGACCTGATGTCCCCGGCACCGGGATTTTCCGACCAGATAGTCGGTATGAAGAAAGAAGAGGAAAAGGAATTCACCCTGAGCTTTCCGGAAGACTATCCCAATGACAAGGTAGCCGGGAAGGAAGGCCATTTTAAAGTAAAATTATCCGAAATCAAGGAAGAAAAGCTCCCCGAACTCAATGACGAGTTAGCCGGACAGGTCTCTCCGGACTTCAAGACGGTGGATACGCTCCGCGAGGAAGTAGTGAAAAGTTTACAGGCAAGAGGTGAGGAGCGTGTCAGGATGGACTTCGAGGAAAAGGTAATTAATACCGCCATCGAACAGTCCAAGGTGGAATACCCGCCGGTCCTGGTGGAACTGGAAATCAACCGTATTCTCAACGAACAGGTAAGGCAACTTCAGATGTCCGGGCGGGGTATGGACGAATACCTGCAAAGTATCAACAAGACCGCAGAGCAACTACGTGAAGAACTGCGACCGGTGGCGACCAAAAACGTGGCCGCCTCTCTGGTCATGAGCAAGGTTGCCGAGACGGAGAAAATCGAAGTCACCGAGTCCGATATAGAAAACGGAATTAATAACATGACAAGGGGCAC
>JAGLTT010000079.1 GCA_023135135.1 Dehalococcoidales bacterium | reverse complement strand
AGCAGGACAATCATCACGGCGGGGTGGATGCGCAGGTAAGCGCTCTGGATTTTAGGCACCATCAGGTTATTCTCCACCAGCTGGATACCCAGATAGAGGACAATCACCCATATCACCTTGTCCGGAGCCATCGCTATGGCGACTACCACCGCCACCGCACCGGCAATCCAGGGGCCCAGGGTGGGGATAAGCTCGCACACACCCGCCAGCAGGGCCAGCGCCAGCGGGAAGGGGACATCAAGCACTAATAGTCCCACGAAAGAGAAATACCCGACGATGAGTCCCAGCATTAACTGTGCCCTGATATAACGCCCCAGCACCCTCTCAATAATAGTGACCACGTTCCGTCCGTGCCAGGAAACACTTGCAGGCAAGCCCGAGGATAAACCCTTCTTCAACTTCTCCGAGTCCTTCAGTATATAGAAAAGGAAAAAGGGTAATACCGCAAAGCCGAGAATCATATTGAAGGTCCTGGGGATGGTCGAAACCATACCCAACAAAGTATCACGAATCCACCCGCCTAAAGAGACACCTCCCTGAATAACCTCGTTCGTCAATTCCTGCTGTATTTCCAAAGGCAAGCTGGCGATAACTCCTTCAATCCACTGCTGCACCCGGAGAACACTCTGGCCGAGGAAGTAAGGGGCGCTTTCTACCAGTTTTACCGAGGCATCGATGACAGCCGTAACAACGACATAGGCAAAACCAGCGATAATGGCAATAAGCAGGATAAAAACAACTACGACGGAAAAGACCCGTTTGACACCCGGCCATTTATGACGGGGAGGCAGCTTCTTTTCCAGCCAGGTTATCAGAGGCATCATGAGGTAGGCAAGAACCAGCCCGATGGCAAAAGGAAGCACGAAGGTTCTGAACAGGTAGAGAACCCAGATAAATATAATGATACCCAGTACCAGAGCTACCAGGCGCCAGTGCTTAACTAATACGTTCGTCAATATATAAGGTACTCAACCAATAATCTATCTTCGGAAAATAAAGAAAGCCAGCAGGTTCAGATTTAGTCTTCCTTATGACCGAATTTGTCTCTTACCCTCTTTCCGGCCTCCTGGGCCGCTTCCTTAGCTTTTTCGGTTATTTCGCCGGCTTTTTCTTTGACTTCGTCGGCTTTTTCTTTGACTTCGTCGGCTTTTTCCCGCAACATCGCGCGGGTCTCTTTGCCGGTTTTAGGAGCGTAGAGAAAGCCGATAGCCACACCGGCGATGGCGCCAATGAGAAAACCGATGGCAAAGCTGCTTCCGGAATCTTTATCACTCATTCTAATCTTCCTCCTTCTTTTTGGTAAATCTACCGAACATGCCGGCTGCCTGCCGGATACCCTGAACGAAAGCGGCCACCTGAGCCAGAGGCTTAACCACTTCATCTTCAATACAGGAAGAGATATTCTCCACGGTCCTGGTGGTTGTCTTTGCCGACTTGATTATCGGTTGAATTCTTACAAAAAGAATTAAAGCCAGTACCGCCAGGATGATGACGGCTATCGCCGCACCAAGACCAAAAATGCAAATTACCAGGTCACGGAACCATACAATATCCACGGTTATTTACCCCCGTTTCTAAGAATCGCTATATAAGTATTGTAAACCCCATAGCCGACTCTGTAAAGAGAGCAGGCTAAAAATCAGAAATCGCCCGTATGAATATTCTTAACAGGCTTTAAATAAGAGGTATCATTGTGGCTGGTAAGCACTATTTTCCCGTCACCGCAATTGAAGCGCGAAATACCACCTGTATCCAGCCTTATATTCCAGAAGCGAGCATTACCCAGTCCCAGCAGATTACAGATGAGCACCTTATGCACGACACGATGAGACACGAAGACTATCTTACCCTCCCCGCACCTCATCACCGCGTCCTCCACGAAAGGCATAGCCCTGTTCCTGACATCCTCCAGGCTTTCACCACCCGGGATTCTCACCTGCTCGGGAGTATCCTGCCAGTCCCGGTAAAGCTCCTCATACTTATCTTTTATTTCCTTTAAAGGCAGGCCCTGCCACTCCCCGTAATCGAAATCGATAAGGTTCCGGACGGTGTTCACGTCAAGCGCCTGACGGCGGGCGATAGTTTCGGCGGTTTTCACGGCTCTTTTCAAAGGACTTGAGTAGATAATATCGATTTTCTCATTGCCGAGATATTCTCCCAGCAGTTCCGCCTGCCGCAGCCCGGTCTCGTTCAATTCCGCGTCAGCCAGACCCCGGAAAATTTCACCGGCGTTTAAATCAGTCTCGCCGTGCCTTGTTAGAATTATTTCCAGCATCTATACCTCAGGGAGACACTCACTACTACTACTTCTTCTTTTTCTCTTCTACCTTCTCCACCTCGATGGTGCACTCGGTCACCAGCGCCGCAAAGGCGCCGATAGCCGCCAGAAGCGGGGCTATCAGAATACCCGCCACCACCACCGGTGCGCCTACGGTAAGGGGTATTTCTATTATGGTTTTTCCCTCATGAATCAGTCGTACTCTCCTGATATTGCCTTCACGTATCAGCTTCTTTACCTTGTCTAAAACCTGGTTACCTGCTACTGTAAATTTCTCAGTCTCTACCATAAGCACCTCCCGTATAATTGCATATTAGTTAAGAGTTTAGCTACGTGTCAAGTTATACTTATTGATAGGGATTCCTGATTAATTTTTATCCACGCTGGTTATAGCTATACCTCAGTCCAGGTTCTACCTCACCCCCTTAATCCCCCTCTCCTGACGAGGTGTCACAGGAGAGGGGGAGAAAAGAGAAGAGGGGCTGGCGCCCCTATTAAACGCCCTGCGGGTTTTTCGTCACCCCCACCCTGCCCCTCTCCCATCGAGGGAGAGGGAATAACGTACTTTCTTTTTGGGGGTAGTGGAGCATAATCCTACGGGATAAGCAGTGGATGATACAAGGCGGTTTGGGTGGGAATAGATATCCCAGACGGGAGGGGCAGTGTGCGAGGCTAAGATGAAGATATGTCAAATGCTAAAATAAATGGATGCTAACAACGGAGCCGGCTGTTTATCACTATTGAATAAACCGGATTTCGTGATATACTGGTGGCATACAGGAGGTTAAACTGAACAGCAAAGATTTTCTTTCCATCTCCGACCTCACCCCCGAAGACATTCGACGACTCATATCCAGCGCTATGGACATGAAAGCCAGAGGCTGGGGCTCGCTACTGAGTGAAAAGGTTTTGGCCCTCCTCTTTGAAAAGCCCTCATTGCGGCATCGCACCAGCTTTGAGGTCGCCATGCGCCAGCTCGGCGGACACTGTATCTACCTGTCTCCCGAGGAGGTTGGACTGGGAAAACGCGAATCGGCGGCCGACGTTGCCCGCGTACTGAGCGGATATACTAATTGCATTGCCGCCCGTACTTTTTCCCACCAGACAATAGTGACTCTGGCCAGATATGCCGATATACCCGTCATCAATGCCCTGTCCGATCTGGAGCACCCCTGCCAGGCCATGGCTGACCTTTTAACTATCTATGAGAAGAAAGGGGAGCTTGAGGGTTTAACCCTGGCCTTTATCGGCGATGGCAACAATGTCGCCCATAGCCTGCTTCTGGCAGCTACTCTCAGCGGAATGAACTTCCGCATTGCATCACCCCGCGGCTATGGAATCAACGAGGATATACTAAACACGGCACGGGAATACGCCGCGGAAAGCGGCACGGAGGTATTCTGCACGGAAGAGCCACGCCAGGCGGTTACCGATGCCGACATAGTTTATACTGACGTCTGGACCAGCATGGGGCAAGAAGCCGAGGTTGAAAAACGCCGGGGGGCATTCGACGGTTTCCAGGTGAACGGCGAGCTTTTATCCCTGGCCAGGGAAGACGCCATCTTCATGCACGACCTGCCGGCGCACCGCGGGGAGGAAGTGACCGATGACGTTATGGATGGTGAACGCTCGGTGGTCTTTGAACAGTCGGAGAATAAGATGCACCTGTTAAAAGCACTACTTGTAGAAATGATAGGCGGCCTGGAGATACCGCTTCCCGATTACCGCTAGAGATGGAGGCAATATGTTTAAGAATATTATAATGCGTGGCTGGTATCCGGCTCTAATAACCGCCATAGCCGTCGTCAGTCTTATCTACGATTTATCAATCAATATCATGATACCGGTCCTGGTGGTCATCCTGTGCATCGGGCTGATTGCAGCCATTATTCTAGCCAGGAAGAACCAGCTTGAGTTACAGTCGGTAAGGCTTACACAGCTATCCTCTTATTTCAACCGCCGTTTCATGGGCAACTCGTCGCTTTCTATCTTTGCCGTGATAGAAAACCTCTTCAGCATTGAAAATCCCCAGGTATGGGAATGGGCCAGGGGATGCGAAATGGCGCATCGTATCTTCGACTCGTGGTCGGACCACTTCGCCACGAGGGTGGAAACGGACCTGAGGAACCGGAGGTATTCCGAGTTTCTGCACACTCATATTAACGAGCTATGGGCAGTTAATAACCACTATTATGATTTCACAGAACAGTTCTGCGAAATAGTCGGCAAATTCGAAGTCCCCAAGGATGTCATAGAACAGTACAACCGGTTTGTCACGGAGTATAACGCCTTCGCGGAGAACTTCCGGAATGCCATTACGGAGTTGAAAACAATCGCCCGGACGCAGATTGAAGCCCCCAGTGTGAAACTGGCCCGCGAGCTGCCCGGGGGAAGATAATATTTT
>JAGLTT010000078.1 GCA_023135135.1 Dehalococcoidales bacterium | reverse complement strand
CACGAATACGAGAGCCTGCCCCGGTCCCAGACCAAGAGCCGCCGTTTCCAGGACCAGCGGCCCAAACAGCATTAGGAGTAGGATAATGGCAAAGGAATACGATATCAAAGGAATGGCGGAGAAAATCAAAGCCCTCCGCAAGGATGCCGAGGAGCTGAAAGAAATTTCCGGCGGGATTCAGGCCGTCGACCGGAACGCCGACCGTATCCTGGCGAACGTGAAGATGCTGGAGATATCCATAAGCGAAGTGGCGGAGATTCCGGACAAATAGCGGGATTGACCCTTTAGTTAAGAAACCAGATTGTTACTAACTACTGATGAAGCTGCGGGGTATCAACCGCAGCTTTTACCATTGTCAGTACCACCCAACAGGGTCATTCGTAGAGAGAGACAGTGCAGGAATATACCGAACGATTAGGTTACGCGCCCCTCGGCAGACTGCTTATCAAGTTAAGTCTGCCGAGTATAGCAGGCACCATCACCATGAGCCTCTACAACATCGTGGACACCTTCTGGGTTGCCAAGCTGGGGCACGAGGCTATCGCCGCATTAACGATAGTGTTCCCCTACCAGATACTGTTCTTCGCGGTAGGCGGCGGTACCGGAATCGGCATCGGCGCTCTGGTTTCCCGGCGATTCGGCGAGAATAACCCGCAAGCCGCCAATCATGTTGCCGGCCAGATATTCTTTCTGAGCGTTTTGTGGGGGATTCTTTTCATGGTTGCCGGTGTTTTCTTCTCGGAAAGCATCCTGACGGCATTCGGGGCTACGCCGGATATCATGGAATACAGCACCCAGTACCTGGTAATTATTTCCTATGGTGCGCCCCAGATAATTTTCGCCCTGGTGATAAGCAACCTTATCCGCGGCTCCGGTGATGCCATTAAGCCGATGGTCATCATGATTACCGCCAGTATCATTAACATCATCCTGGACCCGTTCATGATACTCGGCATCGGGCCTTTCCCGGAGATGGGAATACGCGGCGCGGCGCTGGCAACGATTATCGCCCAGTCCTGCGGGGCTTTAATCGGTCTTTATTACTTCGTGACCCACCGGACGGCGTTCCGCATAAAAGCCGGTCACCTGCTCCCCAATATGCCCATCCTGCGCGATATTTACCGCGTCGGGGCACCAACGTCGATAATGGAATTGACGGAGAGTCTGGCATTTGTCCTGTTCAATAGAGTAGTGTCTTCTTACGGGTCAATCGCTATCGCGGCGGTAGGCCTGGCCATCCGGATTTCCGATCTTGCTTTCATGCCGATTATCGGCCTCGCTAACGGGCTGCTGCCTATCGTCGGCTTCAATTTCGGCGCTCGTAACTTCAAACGCCTCTGGCGGGCGGTTAAGTTGGCCTCGGTCAGTATCGCGCTGTTCCTCGCCGTGGCAACCGTATTTATAGAAATTTTTACTCCTCAGCTGGTCAGTATCTTCAACGACGACGCCGAATTACTTGCGGTAGCCGTACCTTCAATGCGTATATTGCTGTCCATGATGTTGTTTATAGGTCCTAACATCATGTTTGTCACCGCACTCCAGGGGCTTTCCAGAGGGAAGATGGCCTTGATTCTTTCACTGGTACGCCAGTTCATCCTGTTCGTGCCGCTGTTATATCTTTTCTCGCATCTATTCGGCATGTACGGAGTATGGTATTCGCTACCGACCTCTGATGTCCTGGGCTTTCTGGTGGCATACGCATTTATCTATGCGGAATACAAGAGGCAGAAGCGGATAGGCAACTGGAAAGATGTTTCTGCGACGGAGAGCGTATAATTACCTGATTAAGCAATCCCGAAAAGCTTTATCGCGTTCTCGGTAGTCGCTTCCGCAATCTCTTCTTCACTCGCACCCTTTAAAGCCGCCGCGCCCCGCAGTGACCTCATAACATCCGCCGGGCTTGAGGTAAACTCATTTTCGCTGCCCCTCTGGTATACTACGGGGCAATCCGTCTCCAGGAGCATTCTTTCCAGAGGGATTTCCTTTACGGCGCGCCGGTGCTCCTCGTGGTATTCGACGGCGGGTGTTACGGAAATATAGTAGCCCTGAGCCACGATATCCCGCAGCACGCTGGAAGTCCCCGTGTACCAGTGGAACACCGCCTTTCCCAGTCCTGCCGCCACAACCGCGTCAAAGGCGTCACGCCAGGCGTAGCGGGAATGGATAAGCGCCGGTTTGTCACGGGCTTTAGCCAGGCTCAGGATTTCTCCCAGCACCCGCTTTTGCAGGTCTTTATCGGCCACGGCCCTCACCCGTTTATGGTAGTCGAGCCCAATCTCGCCAATCGCCACTGCTTTATCAATATGAGATTGAATAAATTCCAGATTCCCGTCGATATCCGCTTCCTTGATAAACCACGGGTGCCAGCCAAGTGCGGGGTACACGAAATTTTCGTAAAGAGTGGAAAGCTGCAGCACTTTTCGATTGGATTCCAAATCGGACCCGACGGCCACTATCGCCACCAGTCCGGCCTCTCTGGCTTCGGCCAGGACTCGCTTAATACCTTCCACTTCGTCCAGATGGGCGTGGGTGTCAATCAGCTTCATAATACGTGTCGCTAGGCTACTATCGCCGAAGGTTTCTCCTGGAAGGGGTGCGTCCTCAGGACCAGTGAGAAGAGGAACGGATAGGCCGCTTTCAGGTGCTGGACGTAGTCCAGCCACTCGCTGGCAAGGTGGTCGTACATACGCTCAATGTCAACGGTCAGATGCTCGAGGTCCGCCGCCGGCAGGTCTTTCAGCGAAGGCCTGGCCTCAAGCTCTTCGTCGAGGTGGGTGGTCGCCCAGAGCAAATCGGTGAAGCGGTCATGCTCCAGGAGGTTGGGGTTCTCCAGCAATGTCAGCAGGTACATCCGCTTCCCGGAGAGAAACTTTTTCAGCCCTTCCAGGTCAATCTTGCGGATATCAAGGTCGATTTTCAAATCATAGGCGAAGGCGTCGGCCTGCTTAAAATCTTTGGCCGTCCAGTCCTGGGTGATATTCAGGTTACGGGAAATTTCATCTTTATTATCGAAATACTTGAACAGGTCGGCCAGAAGCTTGTTGCCGACCTCGCTGTAAAAGGCCCCGATGACCATATTAAGCTTATATAACATGGCCTGTTTTTCACGCCGGGTAAGGATGCGCTCTATCACGATAACGACGATGAACACCTCGATCGGCAGAAAGGCGAAGTCGCCAAGCATGTAGATGAAGATATGATGCGGGTCGCCAAATATCAGGTAATGGATACCGTAGAACAGGGCGGAAGCCGCCAGGAAAAAGGCGGCGGTAAATAGAAATATGCGATAACCCTTCATTATTAGCCCCCAGTTAAAAATGCTCTCTGCTTAAATAGTATCATATCCACAGGCATGATAACCAAGATGCCGGTTGCGCCCGCCGTCCTGATTGTTGTTCAATAGTAGCGTGAGCAACATCACCATGTTCACCGGCAAGGGAGGGGTCGGCAAGACGACCTGCGCCGCGGCCGCGGCGCAGCATTATGCCGACTCAGGGCCGACCCTGACCATCTCCACCGACGCCACGCCGTCGCTATCACACATCTTCGAGGTAACCGATAAACAAAAGCCCGTCCAGGTCCTGCCGCGGCTCTATATCAGCGAAATCGGCGAGCGGGAAATCAGGGAGATGTGGGATAAGAAGTTCGGCCGGGAGGTTTACGAAGTCTTTTCGGCGTTCGTGGATATCGACTATGAAAGCTTTGTGGAATTCATGACCTCGGTACTGCCGGGGCTGGGCGAAGAGTTCATGGTCGACTATATCCGCGAAATGGCACGGAAAGGTGTTTATGAAAATATCGTGTGGGACACCGCGCCGCTGGGACAGACGCTCAGCCTGCTGGAGACGCCCGCCCTGCTGGGCAACCACCTGAGGATGGCGCCGCGCATTTACTCCCGTCTCAAGCTGGGGAGGCGGAGTCGGGAGCCGGTGCTGGATATATTAAAGCGCTGGGAGGAGCTTTCCGCCGCGAACATGGACTTCCTCAAAAACGACGTTTATTTTACCATGGTTACGATACCGGAGGCGTTAGCCGTCGAACAACTGGAGGGGGCTTTCCGGGAGCTGGACAAATACGGACTTACCGTAAAACAAATCGTCATCAACAACGTGGTCAAGACCGAGGAATCGGAGTTCTTAAAAATAAAAGTCCGACAGCAACAGACATACCTGAAACATATCTACGAGAAATATTCGAATCTAAAGATAGTGGAACTACCAATGTTTCCGCAGGAGGTCAAGGGGCTTCAAAAGCTGCGAGAGGTGGGGAAAATACTTTTTCAAGGAGGGATATAAAATGGCCGGCACAAAATACGGCAAGTACGTGGTAAGGCACCCCGTACAAATTGGGGGATTCGGGCCCGAGTTTATATACACGGGTGAAGGTGACTACAATTCCAATTTCACCATGATGATCCTGCGTATCACGGAACCCACCCTCATGGAGGATGCCCCGCATTCACACGACTTCGATATGTACCTGTATTTCATATCGCTCGACCCGAACGATATGGACGACCTGAATGCAGATATCGAGATTGGCCTGGGCGAAGAGCGGGAAATACATAAAATCACCCATACTACCAGCGTTTATATTCCCGCGGGGATGATTCATTGTCCGCTCGAGTTCAAGAGAGTAGATAAACCTATTTTGTTAGTACACTGCACGCTGGCATCGAAATACGT
>JAGLTT010000077.1 GCA_023135135.1 Dehalococcoidales bacterium | reverse complement strand
GCACAAGGGTATTATCGCCAATCCCAACTGCTCCACCATTCAGATGGTCGTGGCTTTATATCCGCTGCATAAGGTCAACCCCATCAGGCGTATCGTGGTTGATACCTATCAGTCGGTGGGAGGCACCGGTATCGCCGCCGTTGAGGAGTTGAAGACACAGGCCCGGCAGGTGCTGGAAGGGCAGGCCACCGTTCCGCATGTTTACCCGCACCAGATAGCTTTTAACGTGCTGCCGGAGATTGATGTCTTTCTGGATAACGGCTACACCAGGGAAGAGTGGAAAATGCTGGAAGAGACCAGGAAGATAATGCACGCCGATGATATTGCCGTATCGGCTACCTGCGCGCGCGTGCCGGTAATGGTGGGGCACAGCGAGGCAGTCCACGTGGAGTTCTCCCGCCTGATGGAGGCGGATGAAGCTCGGCAGATACTCTCGCGGGCTCCGGGGGTGAGGGTGCTGGACGACCCGGCCATCAGCCTGTATCCGCAGTCGTGGTCGGCGGTCGGGACCGACGAGACATTCGTCGGCCGTATCCGGAAGGACATCTCGCATCCCAACGGCCTGGCCATGTGGATTGTCGCCGATAATTTGCGCAAGGGAGCGGCTCTCAATACTATCCAGATTGCCGAAGAGATGATAAAGCGTGACTGGGTAAAACCGGAAGGAGGCCAGTAACAATGAAGAAGCTGGGGCGGTTCTTAACAGCCATGGTAACCCCGTTCAAGGAAAACGGGGAAGTCGACTACGAACAGGCTAAAAAACTGGCACTGGCTCTGCTCGATTCGGGGAGTGACGGACTGGTCGTGGCCGCTACTACCGGGGAAGCGCCGACGCTTTCCTGGGAGGAAGAGCTGCGCCTGTTTACCGAGGTGAAATCGGTAGTGGGCGATAGGGGGACTATTGTTGCCTATACCGGCAGCAACAGCACCTCCGAGGCTGTGGAAGCCACCCAGGGAGCGGAGAAAATCGGCGTTGATGCCTGCCTTTCGGTAGTTCCTTACTATAACAAGCCTACACAGGAAGGCATCTACCAGCACTTCAAGGCCGTCGCTGAATGTACCAGCCTGCCCATCATCATGTACAACATACCGGGGCGCGTGATTGTCAATATGACGCCGGATACTATCGTCCGGTTGAGCCGGATAGATAATATCGTCGGGGTAAAGGAAGCCAACGGCAATATGGAGCATGTCGCCCAGGTAATCAGTAATGCCGCCGAAGGCTTTAACGTCTGGAGCGGTAATGACAACGATACCTTTCTCATCATGACCCTCGGCGGCTACGGCGTCATCGGCGTTGTTACCCATCTCGTCGGCAAGCAGGTCAGGAAGATGATGGAATGCGTTCTGGATAATAATGTTAAGGAGGCGGCGGTTATACACCGTCACCTGGTGCCGCTGGTGAACGTGCTTTTTATCCAGCCCAATCCCGGCCCCGTTAAGTACGCCCTTAACCACGTCGGTATGCAGGTGGGCGCGCCGCGCCTGCCCCTCCTCGCGCCCGATGAAAAAACAGCGGCTGCTGTCGTGGAGACCTTGAAGAAATATACCATCGATATAAAAGCGTAATTCTATTCATTAGATAGCGTATAAAAAGGGGGGCGTAAGCCCCCCTCTCCTTTTCCCGCCTGTTTGTCATTCCGGCGAAAGCCGGAATCCAGACCTCCCTGCCACCCCCCGTTGTTATCTTTTCCCACCCAAGCCGCCCAGTATCATCGCCTGCTTATCCCGTAGGTTTACGCTACCCTGTACTATGGGGTGTTTAAGAGGGGTGAAACCCCTCTTTCTTTTTCTTCCCCCTCTCCTGTGAAACCTCGTCAGGAGAGGGGGATAAAGGGGGTGAGGTAGATAAAAATACCCCCTGTCACTTGTATAAGAAAGAGGGTCAGGGGGTGAGGTAAGGTTAAAAATTCAAAGGGAAGGGGGATACAGGGGGATAGGTTACCTCAATTTATAAATACAGTCTAAACCCGTATGCTGATGCCTCGAACCCCAGCGCTTTATAGAACTCGTGGGCCTCTTCCCGTCGCTTGTCGCTGGTTAACATAATCTTGTAGCAGCCCGACTCTTTAGACCTGGCTAGCACATAGTCCATGAGCAGCTTACCGATGCCCCTCCGCCGGCACTTCTCATCCACCACCAAGTACTCCACCACGGCAAACGGCGAGACGTCATGGGAGAGTCCCGGCAGGATGATAAGTACCGTCGTGCCGAGGATTTTCCCGTCTTCCTCGGCTACCAGCAGTTCGTATCCCGGAGTTGCTGCCATCTCATTAAAGGCGCGCCGGCAATCTTCCGGGTCCGGGGGCTGCGTGCCTGGCGCCGGGGTGGTCATGGAAAGCTGGCGGTAAAGCTCCAGGATACTGGGTATGTCCTTCTCTGTTGCCGTTCTGGCTGTTGCCATTTAATCCCCATGTCACCCTGAGCGAAGCGAAAGGTCTCAGATTCTTCGCCCCGACACAATCGGGACTCAGAATGACATCCTTTTGATTTACTCGAAGCCCTCAGGCTTTAAAAAATCGACTTCCTCACGATGGTCTGCTCCCGTCGCTTGCCTACCGAAATCAGGCTCGAGGGACAGCCGATTATCTCCTCTAACCTCTTGACATACCGTTGCGCTTTGGGCGGTAATTCTTTATAGATGCGGATGTTGCCGGTGGGCTTTTCCCATCCCGGCAGCTCCTCGTAAACGGGCTGGCACTTCTCCAGAATGGCGGAGCTGGCCGGGAAGTTTTCGATTGTCTCTCCGTTGACTTTATAGCCGGTGCATATCTTGATTCGTGCCAGCTTATCCAGGACGTCGAGGCGCGTGATGGCGACGCTGGTGAATCCGTTAACACGTTTACTCAGTCGGGCGGCCACGGCATCGAACCATCCGCAGCGGCGGGGCCTCCGGGTAACGGTGCCGTATTCCTGACCGTATTCTCGTATAGCGTCGCCGATTTCGTCCTTGAGTTCCGTGGGCATCGGGCCCGCGCCCACTCTGGTTTGAAAGGCCTTGAAAACGCCCAGAAAATGGTTTATCTGATTGGGGCCGAGCCCTGACCCCAGGCAGGCATTGCCGGCCATCGGTGATGATGACGTTCCGTAGGGATAGGTGCCGAAATCGGGGTCGAGCAAGACCCCCTGGGCGCCTTCGAGAAGGATAGATTCGTTGCGGTCAAGCGCCGCGGCCAGCATGACGGTCGTGTCGCAGATAAGCGGCGAAAGCCTGTCGGCGTATTCGCAGTACTGGCTGTATATTTCGTCGAATGATAACGCCTTTTTTCCGAATACTTTCGTTATAATTTTATTTTTATGTTCGAGCGCCGGGGTAAGCCTCTCTCTCAGTACCTCCTTGTCCAGCAGGTCGCCGGCCCTGATGCCGGTTCTCGCCACCTTATCGACATAGGCGGGGCCGATGCCCTTACGTGTGGTGCCGATGGCTTTATCACCCAGCGAGTCCTCTTCAATGCCGTCGATGACGATATGGTAGGGCATAATCAGGTGGGCACGGTCGCTGATATAAAGACGCGATGTGTCCACCTTGCGTGAGTTCAGTTCCTCTATCTCGCTGAGAAGCACGGCGGGATTAAGCACCACGCCGTTGCCTATTATCGATATTGTGCTGGGATAGAAAATCCCGGAAGGCGTAAGACGTAATTTAAACTCGCCGAGAGGGTTAACGACCGTATGGCCGGCGTTATCCCCACCGGAAAAACGCACCACGTACCTGGCTTTCTCTGCCAGCATGTCGACAATCTTACCTTTTCCTTCATCTCCCCATTGGGCTCCGATTACAGCAGCGACTGGCATAGTCTCCTCCGTTCGCAAAAAAATCCAGCATAAATTCTACTACCAAAGACGCAGGTTGTCTATACTCCTTACGTCTGTCATGTAAAAATTTCCGGCAATCAGTTTCTTGTCTGCCACCAGGCAAAAATCAGCCTCTGCACCATCGTGAAGTAGCTGAAGAATATGATAACGGACAGGGCGGTGACCAGAGCATAGTCGAACTGGCTCAGCAGCAGTCCCAGTGCCAGCACGATAACTCTCTCCGGTCGGGTAAACAGCCCCGCCTTGCATTCGATGCCCAGCCCCTCCATCCTGGCGCGGATATAGCTGACCATCAGCGAGCCGAGCAGGGCAAAGCCCACGAGTAAGCTCTCGGCTACCTGCCCCTCCCGTGCGAATATGGCCAGCAGGGCCAGCAGCAGGATGGCCTCGGAAAGTCGGTCGAGAGTGGAATCGAGTATGCCGCCGAAGCGTGTTACCCGGTTAGTCACGCGCGCCAGGGCCCCGTCCAGCATATCGAAAAAGCCGGCTACAAGCACGACGATTCCGGCAGCGAGAAGGTGCTCGGTAACGACCAGTGCCGCGGCGCCGATGGTTATGCAGAATCCGAGCCAGGTTACGGCATTAGGCGTTAGCGGGGTTCTGGCTAGAACACTGGCAATCGGTTGCGTGACGCAGTTGGATATATTTTTTCGGGCTTTCTCTAGTTTTGGCATTGTTTAGTGCTTTCCTGAAGCCGCACTGACCTGTAGGATAGCTGCTTCCGGAATTGCTTCCGGCTGTTTTACCCTGTCGAGTGTTTCGGTGTAGAAGTCCAGTACCCTCTTGGCGACGAGTGACCAGTCGTATTGTGTCGCCTTGGGTTTCCCCCTGGCGCCCATCTGCTGTCGTAGTTTCTCGTCGGTGCCGAGCTTGAGAATCGCTTCGGCCAGTTTATTGGCATCCCTCGGCGGCA
>JAGLTT010000076.1 GCA_023135135.1 Dehalococcoidales bacterium | reverse complement strand
AAAGGTGGTGTGGGCGAGGTCCGAAATGCGAATAGCCTCTTTCATGACCGCCAGTTCTTCGGGGCTCTTGGGGCCGCGTATTTCGCCGAACAGCCGGTGCGCCTCCACGAGTTGAACATCCGGGCATAACTCATTGAATGTCTGATATTCGAACACCGGCCAGAAGCGGAAGCTGTCGATGCCGACCTGTGTTTTCTGTAATTTAAGGCCGATAATGAGTTTCGCTGCGTCAATCGCCAGATTGTACGAGGAGCGGATATTCTCCGCCGGCAACCAGCAGCCCTGTTTGACCAGCGATTCTCCCGTCATGCCGGTGTTGCTGGGGATTAACAGTACCGGCTCACCATCGACCGGAAAAATAACCATGTTCTGCTTGTTGCCCCAAATGCGCGTCAGGTAGTGTACCGGCACGCCCAGCTGGGTGCCGCCGTAGACAATGAGAGCAGAAAGGCCGGCTTTCTGCAGCTTTTTACGCAGCAGCGAATAACGTCGCTCTTTTTCTTTCAGGCTCAGTTCCGGCATGACATCAACCTCCCTTTCTCTGCGGCTTTACCATGTTGCTGTAACCTTCGCTCATGCCCTCGTCGTGCCAGAACGACCAGTCCAGTTCGGCTCTTTGTTCCCTGGTCACCAGCTGCGGGTAGAATTTCTCCGTGTGCCTGAAACCCTGGTTGATTTCAATGAATATCCAGGGCCTGACAGTTTTGAGGGGATTCCAGGGGGCATGGATGAAGTTGGGCGGAATAAAGACCACGGTAGTCTCCGTGATGACGTGCCTTTCCAACTCCGGACCCATATATAGCTCAACCTCCGCCCCCAGGTCATCGGGGTCGTCCGGGTTCGTGCCGATGTGTATCAGGAGCTCGGCTTCGCTGTGTATGTGCGGCGGGTGCCCCACTTTCATGTGGGGTTTTTCATGGGGCAATACCCAGTGAATGAAATAAAAGTTGCTGCCGTCAATGGTTTTACTGTCCATACGTTGAAGAATCGGCCCCATGGGAAACGTAAAGCCCAGTTTAGGGGGGGCGTTTTTCAGGAAGTACTTATCGTATTTTCCGTTGGCCATTACTTATCCTCCCTATCTATAGTCGTTTACTTTTTAGTGACTTCGGTAATATCGGGGGCAACCCGGCTTTTTCAGTAATAAAGCCCGTCAGCTAAAGTTCCCGGAAGCTGTGTAATTGC
This sequence comes from Dehalococcoidales bacterium, assembly GCA_023135135.1. Lineage (GTDB taxonomy): Bacteria > Chloroflexota > Dehalococcoidia > Dehalococcoidales > RBG-16-60-22 > JAFGPF01. Next base: position 3,643 of record JAGLTT010000076.1, on the reverse strand, counting down.
TCGAAATCTATAAGACCACTCTCGGCGATGTTCTCGATTTCAACTCCGGCCTCGACGGCTGCCGCTACCGGATTCAGCCCGCCGAGTTGTACGACGCCGACCCGGTTCATGGCAACCGGAATCTGGCAGAGCGGCTCGCTGGTATTTCCCAGGGCGTAAATCCCCCCGATGCCGATTTCCTTAAGCCTGGCTGTCTTCTCCTCGACGACTTCCCGGGCCAGCGCCGGTATGGTGCGGAACGCACCCAGGATTTTTCCGCTCCCCGTCCTGGAAACCAGCCCAACGCTGGTCATTTTCGCCTGGATAAACTGCTCGGAAGGGTCAGTGGAAGTGCCGGCATATTCGGTTATCGCCACAAAGCGTCTCGGCCTGGAGTCTCTGATTTCCAGCACGCCGCCAAACCGGAACTCCGTGGGTACCCCGGCCTTGAGAAGGACACCGTTTATGGAAGCACCGCAGATGGTGGCGAAGCCGATTTTACCCTCGGGCACGACCACGGAACCGAGTTTCTCTCCTTCGTTCGCCGTGGCCACCAGCTCGCTGGCACATAGTCCGGCCTTGAAGGCGTCTTTCATGGCTGATAATGCCTTTTTGAACCTGTCCCTGTCGATAATCGAGGTGTTGATAGCCAGCAGTCCGGTACGCTTTTCGGGGTCGAAAGTAGTCTGGTAGGCCAGCAGTTCCAGCTTATCACGCACGAGACCGAGCTGCTGCGGTACCAGCGCTTCCTTGACCTCCTGCCTCCCCAGGGGAGTAATCATCCTGCCGTCACGACCACCGGGCTGGGTGAAACCCCGTTCGTCGGTGATTCTGAGATGATATCGTACCGCCCTCTCGCTCAGGAAGACCCCGTCATGCTCGAGGAGGCGGGCGATGGTGATTGAACCGAGGGGCTCCGAGGATTCACTCAGCACTTTAAGGATGGCTATCAACTTGTTTTCGGCATCGGTGCCGACAGGCTGGTCCATCTGAATATGCTCCCATTACAATATCGCCAGGTATTTGTTGAGTTCGTATTCGGTTACCTGACTGCGATATTCATTCCACTCAATCTTCTTGTTCTGGATAAAAGCATCGAAAACATGGTCGCCGAGTGCCTTCCGCACCACCTCGCTGTTTTCTGCTATCTGTATCGCTTCCAGCAGGCTGGCCGGCAGAGTGCCGATACCCCTTCTCCGGCGCTCGTCTTCGGGCATCTCGTAGACGTTCTCTTCTATCGGTGCCGGGACTTCGTAATTGTTTTTAATACCCTCCAGTCCGGCGGCCAACATGACGCTGAAGGCCAGATAGGGGTTGCAGGCGGGGTCGGGCGAGCGGAATTCTATCCTGGTAGCCTTTTCACGGCCCGGCCGGTATTCCGGCACGCGCACGAGGTCGGAACGGTTACGCCGTGCCCAGGAGAGATATACCGGTGCTTCATAGCCGGGCACCAGCCTTTTGTAGGAGTTGACCCACTGGTTGCAGACGGCGGTAATCTCGGGGGCATATTTAAGCAGGCCGGCGATATAGCTCTTGGCTTCTTTGGACAGGTGATAGGGGTCTTTTGCATCGAAAAACGTATTTTTATCGCCTTTGAAAAGCGACTGGTGCACGTGCATACCGCTGCCATTAATGCCATAGATAGGCTTGGGCATGAACGTGGCGTAAACACCGTGATTTAGCGCCACCTCTTTTACCACCAGCCGGTAGGTCATTACATTATCGGCCATGGTCAGGGCGTCGGTGTACCTCATGTCTATCTCGTGCTGACTGTGGGCTACCTCGTGGTGGGAATACTCGACACCTATGCCCATCTCTTCCAGCTGAAGGACGGTTTCCTTCCTCATGTCCACGGCGGCGTCCCGGGGTGTCAGGTCGAAATAGCCGCCCTTGTCGAGTACCTGGGTGGTGGGCATGGTGGGGTCATCGGCGTTCTGGGCGAAGTAGAAGAACTCCAGTTCAGGTCCCACGTAAAAGGTGTAACCCAACTCGGCGGCTTTTTCCAGGTTCCTCTTCAGGACATACCTGGGGTCGCCGTCAAAGGGTTCACCACCGGGCCTCAGGATATCGCAGAACATGCGGGCTACGGCGCTGTGTTCGCGTGGGCGCCAGGGCAGTAACTTGAAGGTATCCGGGTCGGGCAGAGCGACCATATCGCTCTCATCGATGCGGGCAAATCCCTGAATCGACGACCCGTCAAAGCCCATGCCTTCCTCCAGGGCACCCTCGAGTTCCTCCACGGTGATGGCGAAGCTTTTTAATATACCCAGGATATCGGTGAACCAGAGCCTGATGAATTTGACATCATGCTCCTTGGACATCTTCAGGACGTATTCTTTAGCCTCTTCTCTGCTTCTATTTTCCATTGTTCCCTCCTGTTATTTCCCTATTCTATATATTTTTACACCTTTTGTCATTATTTTTATTAATCTCTCTTATGACCGCTCTAGATGGCGCTTTCATCTCTATCGCCGGTACGGACACGCACCACGGTCTCTACCGGCAGGACGAATATTTTACCGTCACCCGTCTCCCCCGTCCTGGCGCTTCTGGTGATAGCATTTAGCATTTGGGGCACATCCTCATCGAGGACAACGATTTCCAGCTTTACTTTGGGGGTGAATTCCACCTCAAACGTTGTACCGCGAAACTGTTGCTTAAGCCCTTTCTGCTTGCCATGACCCTCAACGATGGTCTTGGTCATGCCAGGGTAGCTCAATCCCTTTAAAGCTTCCTTTACTTCTTCAAATTTTTCTGCCCTGATTATAGCCTCTATTTTTTTCATTCTCTCACTCCGCTTCTGGCACTATTTTGGCATAGCCAAGAAATCAGGATAAGCCGGCGTGCCATGCTCCTGGATATCCAGTCCCTGTAATTCTTCTTCAGGGGGAACGCGGATACCGAAAGCCTTGTCCATCAGCTTAAAGGTAAGATATCCCGTCCCGAATGCCCAGGCAACGACTACCGCTACGCTGATGACTTGGGCGAGTAGCTGCTCGCCACCGCCACCGTAGAATAATCCGGTGATATAGGGTGCCTCAACGGAGTAGTTGCCATAGGTCCCATCGGCAAAGAAACCGACGCTAATCAGGCCCCATAGCCCACAGGCGCCATGCACACTCACCGCCCCCACCGGATCGTCTATCCCCTTGGCTTCAAGGAACTTAACACTGGCATACATCAGCACACCACCGATAAGACCAATCACAATTGCTGCCCAGCCTTCCACCCAGGCGCAGGGAGCGGTAACGGCAACAAGTCCTGCCAATATGCCATTTAAAAGCATACCTATATCCCATTTCCCTGTCCTCCACCGTGATATAAGCAACGCTGACAAACCACCGGCAGCAGCTGCTAAATTCGTGTTCAAGGCAATAACGGCAATCCGCAGATGATGTGCATTACAGGTGCTGCCCGCGTTAAAGCCAAACCAGCCAAACCATAGAATAAAGACTCCCAGAGCGGCCAGCGTTATACTATGCCCGGGAATTGCCCGTGGTTTTCCGTTTTTGTCGTACCTGCCAAATCGTGGACCAAGGATGATAGCCCCGGCGAGAGCCACGAAACCGCCGACGGCATGAACCGCCCCCGAGCCGGCGAAATCCACTGCCCCCAGACCTAATGGCAGATTGGAAAGCCAACCCCCTCCCCACACCCAGTGACC
>JAGLTT010000075.1 GCA_023135135.1 Dehalococcoidales bacterium | reverse complement strand
CCCTATACCCAGAGAATGATGGCCGCCGTAACCGGACTGGACCGTTCCATGGAAGAACTGCTCAAGTGCGGCGAGAGGATTGGCGTTATGCGGCACCTCTTCAACCTGCGCGAAGGCATCAATCCTCTAGAGCACTACCTGCACGGTAGAATAATCGGCCGGCCTCCCCTGACGGATGGCCCGCTCGCCGGCGTGACTTCGGATGTCGAGGCGGAGGCGTGGTGGCACCTCGGCGCTCTGGACTGGGACCGGATAACCACCGTTCCCAGCCGGAATAAACTGCTGGAACTGGGCCTGAACGCTGAAGCTGAAGAGCTGTGGCCTCCGGATAAAATGCCCAGGATGGGGCCGGGCGGACCCGGACAATAATACCGGAGATATGACTATGTTTAAATGCATTATATACATGTACGGGTTGCCGTATGAAATAACCACTCTCCGTGAGGTAGAAGTCGAGCTTAACGATGGGGCAGGCATGGTGGAAGTTGTCGCCGCGCTCAGGGAAAAAGTGCCCGCGCTGGAGGGGCTGGTAATTCGTACCGGCCAGGACCGTCTGGAGGAGAATTACAAGTTCAATATTAATGGTAACTTCTACTATGCCGGCATGGATTTTCAGCTGCACCCCGGCGACCGTATCGCGCTGCTGGTGCCCGTTACCGGCGGATAAAATACGGGGTGGGGTGGCTAACACCACCCAGCCCCCGGCGGCAAAGAGCACTGGAATAATTTTGTAAAGAGACGCAAGGATTTTAAAGCCGGGAAAATGGATAGGCCTTTCTAATTTACGCATTTAAATTATTCTATAAATATGCGATTATAAGCTAAGCAAGGAGGTATGTATTATGAGTGTTGATAAAGCAGGTGCCTCTTATGAGGTACTCAGTCCCTGGGCGGAGGCCGACCCCAAGCCGTTGAGTGGTCTTTCACCGCGTTTGGCAGACCTCGCCGGTAAGAAAATCGGCCTTCTCTGCAACAACAAGCGTGCCGCGACCCTGATACTGGACGTGACCGAGAGGCTATTGAAGGAGAGATATCCCACCTGCGAGACGAGCATATTCAATTCCCGCTCGTTTTCGGTGTCCGCTCTCGAACCGGACAGGAAAGGGGAGTTTGAAGACTGGATTAAGGGGGTGGACGCGGTTGTCGCCTCCGTCGGCGACTGAGGGGCATGCACCAAGTACCTTGTGTACGACGCTATTTTTATAGAGAAGCATGATACCCCGACCGTTACCTTCGTCTTTGAATACTTCCTGAACGACTCCATGTCGGCGGCTTCCAGTCGCGGTATGCCCGTCGTCAGGGTTGTGCCGGAAGCCATCGTCTCCGAATGCACCGTCGTCGAGACCATCGATAACGCTATCACGGCGGTGTTCGACGATATGGTCGCCGCTCTGACCAAACCATTGACCGCCGAAGAAAAGTCGCCCAAGCCGCGGGAGCCGGAAAACCCGCCGAGAATCGTTTTCAAGGGTGACCTGGAGGAGGTCAACCGTTTCTTCTACCAGAGGGGCTGGACCGACGGCCTACCCGTCATACCGCCCACCGAGGAAGCCGTGGCCGATATGCTCACGGGGACCGACCTTCCCGCCGACCACCTCGTGGAGAAGCTGGAGCCCCGCCTGGGCAAGGTTACCGTGGAGATGATTGCCATCAATGCCGTCATGGCCGGCTGCCTGCCCACCTATATGCCGGTTCTCATTACCGGGGTACAGGCACTGGCCGACAATCCCGCCTGCGGTATGATGGCTGCCAGCACCGGGTCGTTTTCGCCCTTCTGGCTCATCAACGGGCCTGTCGCCAAAGACTTAAATGTCAATTCCAGCTACGGCGCCACCAGCCCGGGGAATATCGCCAATGCCACTATCGGCCGTGCCCTGGGCTTGATTACCAAGAACGGGCGAGGCGTGCGCCGGCAAATCGAAGATATGGGTGTGTTCGGTAATCCCGGTAAGTATTCATGGGTAGCTGCGGAGAACGAGGAAAACAGCCCCTGGGAGCCCCTGCATGTCGACCGCGGCTTTAAGAAAGAGGACAGCGCTGTCACTTTGATATTCCCCCAGTCCTTCCAGCAGATGATGCCCTTCGGCACCGATGATAAGGGCATTCTGGCTACTGTGGTGGGCAACATCACGCCGGCCAGGATGGGCTCCCTGGCACTATTGCTGACCCCGACGCATGCCAGGACCTTTGCCGATAAGGGCTGGACCAAGCAGGCTATCAAGGACTATATCGTCGAGAACGCCATCGTCCCCGACGACTATTTTCCCAGGTTGGGATTGAAAGCTGACAAGCCTTTTGACCGCGGTAACGTCACCGGCCCGGGATACGGCCCCAAGATATTCCATCCCGATCCCCGCGACCGCGAGCCTGTTCAGGTCTTCGTTTTCGGTGGTTTCGGCTCCTGGATGGGCTTTTTACAGGGCATTCACCCCACTATCACCAAACAAGTGGAACTGCCGAAGAACTGGGCGCAGCTTGTCAAGAAATATAAGAATGTCGTGCCCACGTACGTGAGATACTAGGTCAGGAGTTTTAATTCTACTAAAAAAGAGGGGGGGCGAAAGCCCCCCCTCTTGTGTTTGTACTTTTAACTGTGTTAGCTCCGTTTTATTTTGGTGGCGGGGGCACCGGAGGCTGCAGCGGCAGCCCTCCGGCTACGTACAGGGCCTGCCCCGTAATATATGCCGAAAGCTCTGAAGCCAGGAATAAACCCGCTCCGGCCATATCCTCCGGGGTGCCTACCCGCTGCATGGGCACCTTTTTAGCAAGCCTCGCGAAGAATTTGTCCTTTTCTTCCTCCGCCATCGAACCTATATTATGGTCGTAGAATGACGTCCGGACAGGCCCCGGCAGTATGCAGTTTACGTTGATATTAAGTGGCGCCAGGGCGTTGGCGAGGTCGCACGTGAACCCGATAACCCCCGCCTTGGCGGTATTATAATGAATCTCATGGGCGGGGGGCTGGACGGCGCCTATGGAAGAAAGATTGATGATTTTACCGTATTTCCTTTTCTTCATGTGGGGGACGACATACTTGCAGAACAGGAAGTCGCTTTTCAGGTTTAATGCCAGTACCTTGTCCCATGACTCCTCGGTTAAATCTTCAATGGGCACATGGCGGGCTATCGCCCCGGCGTTATTGACCAGGATATCTATCCTGCCGTACTTTTTAATTACCTTCTCCACGGTGTCGCTCACCTGCTGGCCGCTGGTGACATCGCAATTTATGGCGATTCCCTCCCCGCCTTTATTAATGATTTCGGCTACGGCTTCCTCTGCCTCCTTGATGGCGATATCGGCGATGGCCACGGTGCAGCCTTCCTCGGCGAATTTCAAGGCCATGCCGCGCCCTATCCCCTTGGCACCACCCGTGATGATGGCGACTTTATCCTTCAGTAACATCTTTCTCATCTCCTTTTTACCTAGTCCGGTGTATTCCCCACCCTGGCGTATTTACCCGTCACGGCAATATCCACGAACAGTACGGGTTTGTTGATTTTAGCAAAGTTAATCGGGCCGTGGTGCAGTCCGGCTGGTACGTAAACGGATGTCGGCTTTGTTATAATGTGTTTTTCCGCCTCCTCGCCCAGCGAAACTTCTATTTCCGCGTCGAAATCTTTGGTGTCGTTCGGGTTCGCCGAAAAGAAGTTCAAATACTGGGCGAACTCATGCTTGTGCGGCTGGCTTATCATCAGGTGGGGATTTGTGATATAGACGCAGTCGATCGAAAGGTGCCCCCCGCCGAAATCCTGAAGATGCCGCGTGCTCGTGACGCGTGGGCCTTCCTTTTTCGGGTCTTCTTTGACTACTTCCGTGGTTAGATATTTCCCGTATTTCATTCCGGCCATGTTTATCTCCTTTTCTTTCTATTCACAGCGGCTTGAGGCGCGGAGGATTTTTGTGGGTGTACCAGGGTGTCTTCCAGCCGACATCCTTCAGTGGCACCAGCCTCCTGAAAAGTCCTTTTGATTCTGCCTCTTCCGAGACTCTGGTAAAATGCCGGATGGCATCCTCGTCAACGATTTTTACGATGGGCTCCCAATCGAACTCAATGGCGCCGCGGGGGCAAATCTGCTCACAGTATGAGCACCTGTCGCAGGTCTCTTTTAGAATCGGTGGAGACGCGGAAAGGTTAATGCTGTGTGTCGGGCAGTTATCGATGCAGACGGTACACTTGGGATAGGCGCATTTCTCTTTATTGATGCTGTATTCGAAAGCCCTGATGCCTATCAGCTCCCGCTGCTCTACGGACCTGTGTATCCCTCTCGGCGGCCCCGGGTAAAGCTCGTCATATTCACGGCCTTTAAGTAATGCAGGTATTAAGCCGTCCTCTCCGGCATAAATCCTCCGGCTGCGCTCTGCCATCTCCCTCCCGAAGCTTTTCGCTCCGGCAAGGTCTATTTCGTCGGGGTGGCCGTCGGTAAAGTAGGGCTTGGGCTTCTCCGGCAGGAAGACGCTGCCGTACCAGTTATTCCAGCCGATAATCGTTAACCCTCTCTGTATCATGAATGCCGTTACTCTGGCTAGGAGACGGCCCGGGTAAAGACCGTGGGTACAGAAAGCAAAGCCATGCTTGCCCTCTACCGCGTTCATGGTGTATTCGATGAAGTTCATCACGTTGGCCGGTTCCCGCCGGTGCCAGACCGGTGCGCCCAGGCCGATTAAATCGTATTCAGCCAGGTCGCCGGTATCCACGTCCTGGAGTCGGGCGATGTCGCACGTCTCCGCCAGATCGCGCATGCCGGCGCGGACTGCTTCGGCAATCTTTTTCGTGTTGCCGGTCTGCGAATAGTATATTACGATACTTTTCATTTTTAATACGGAATCATTTCGGGGAGACCCGGCAGGGTGGTGGTCATCCACCTGGTAGCGTCCTGGCCGATGAAATACATATC
>JAGLTT010000074.1 GCA_023135135.1 Dehalococcoidales bacterium | reverse complement strand
TGATAAAGAGCCAGCTAACCAGGGAAGGCCCTATTTACAGTCGGCTAAGCTCGGTAGAGTTGAAATAGAGGCCGGCGTCTCTCTCAGGCACGCTCACGCACCAAATTTTTACTAAATGTTTATGCGTTGATGGTTGAAATTAATATGTTGTTTAGCATCCTCCCTTTACAATGAACGCAGTGATGGATTGAAGCGCCGGGAGGTGTGAAATGACTATACCGAAAGAAAGCATACTGCTGGTAGATGACGAGGAAGCTATCAGGTGTATTTTGACTAAAGGCCTGGAGATGCGCGGCTATCTCTGTGATGAAGCCGAGAACGGCGAGCAGGCTTTAGCGAAGTTAAAAGTCAATCCCTCCGACATTGTCATACTGGATATAAATATGCCTGGCAGGCTGGGCAGCGAGGTATTGCCGGATATCACGACACGTTTCCCGGAAACGGCTGTTATTATGGCCAGCGGTGTAACCGATAATCAAGTAATTGCCCAGTGTATCAAAGACGGCGCGCAGGACTACATCAGCAAGCCGTTCAGATTTGAGCAGGTTCTGCAGAGCGTTAACGGTACTCTGGATAAGCGCCGGGTGGCGATTGAGATACAGCGTTATTTTCAGGATATGGGAAAGAAAGACGGCGGACAGGTAGAGTCACGGAAACTTTTCCTCGGCGCTATCGAGACCCTTGTGAATACCCTGGAGGCCTGTGATAACTATACCAATGGCCATTCCCAGGAGGTGACCGAGATTGCGGCAGCGATAGGCACGCAGATGAAACTTTCTCCTCAGGAGATGGAAGACCTGCACTGGGCGGCTCTGCTCCATGACGTCGGTAAAATAGCCGTAGACCCTGATATCCTCAACAAACCCGGTGAACTGACGTCCAGCGAGTACCGGCATATTATGACCCATGCCATTATCGGCCCCAGCCTCGTCAAGCCGTTCGTTAATGATAGTGTGGTCGAAATCATATCGCACCACCATGACCATTACGACGGCGGCGGGCTGGACCAGGCAGCCCGTGGCAAAGATATTCCTCTTGGTGCCAGGATTGTGGCGGTAGCCGATGCTTACCAGGCTATGACTTCCGACCGGCCTTACCGGCAGGCGCTTTCCACCCTGGACGCCATAGAGGAAATGCTGTGGTACAGCGGCTCCCAGTTCGACCCCATTGTATCTAACATACTTATCAATACTGTCCGGCAGAAGCAACTGCAAAGCAGGTATAAAAATTAATTATTAGCTGGAAAATAGCCTGAGCTTGATTAACATAAAGGGGTGAGTACCTTGAGTGCCGCCCCTTTTTTGTATGTCTTTCAGCGGCAATATTCTATCAGGAATATCCGGGACCGGCCTTGTAGACACTTGTCAAACCCGGCCATGCTGGGGTATAATTATACGATTTACTCTATATTTTCGGTTGGGAGGAGGACCCCATGGAACAGTTTAATTTCCCCAAGTGTCAGAAATGCAATTCCGGCGACCTCGTGCCTCTGTCAGATTTCGGTAGTCAGGGGGCATCTATCCAGTTTAAAGCCTGGGTTTGTACTAATCCTGATTGCGGCTACAATCTGAAAATCAGGAATGGTGACGTCTATATAAACGAGCCTATCATGGCCGGCTCGCTGCACGCCTCCCGCTCTCGACAATAATAAGGGAGTCACCTTTACAATCAAAAACACGCGGATGGCAAACGTGCTTCCTCCGGTAACCAAGCTCAGGAAGGTAGCACTTGACCTGCTTTTTCCACAGTGGTGTATCGGCTGTGGCAGGGAAGGCGACTATATCTGTGGCTCCTGTCGCCAGACACTGTCGGTGATTCCCCCTCCGGTTTGCCCCAGATGCGGACGCCCCCAATCTCAGGGAATACTTTGCCCCGAATGCGTTGACTGGGCGGTAGAGATAGACGGTATTCGTTCCCCGTTCTTCTTCGACGGCGTGATACGCCGGGCCGTTCACGAGTTGAAGTACCGCAACCTCAGGGCGCTGGCGATACCCCTGGCGGAATTATTGCACGATTACTTCATGGAAAACCCGGTCTCCGGCGAAGTGCTGGTGCCGGTGCCGCTGCACCGTAGAAGATACCGGGAACGTGGCTATAACCAGTCCGCCTTGCTGGCCCGTGAACTGGGCAGGCTCAGCGGCCTGACGGTGGTAGAAAACTCCCTCGTTCGTCGCAGCTACGCGCCGCCTCAGGCAAGGTCGGCCAGTGTCGGCGAGCGACGTGATAACGTCGCCGATGCCTTCGCCTGCCGCGACGAGCGATTGCAGGGTAAGGAGGTTATCCTGGTGGATGACGTATCTACATCCGGGGCCACTCTCAATACCTGCGCCGGGGTGCTGAAATCTGCCGGGGCTGTGGCGGTGTGGGGGCTGGTAATAGCCCTGGAACTGTAAAGGGACACGGTAAGAAAAACATTGCTGCCAGGAGCGTGAAAAGATGGAATTACAGATAGCCGGGACCAATATAGAAATTACGCCGGATGCGCAGCGCTACGTTGAGCGTAAATTGAATAAAATCAACAAACACCTTCCTGATATTATCGACGCTAAAGTAGAAATTTCCGAGGAACAAACGAAGTCACCGCAGGAACGCTATCTGGTGCGGGTGACCGTAAATGGCGGTGTCGGTGGGGCTGTCTTTCACGGCGAGGAGAGGGGAGAAGACCTTTTTAAAGCCGTTGACAGGGTAGTTGCTATCTTAAGCCGGCAACTCGAACGGCGTAAGGGCAAGCTCTATGACAAGGGCAGGGGCAACCCGCTGGCCAGGGGTAGATTCATACAGGCGGAACCGAAGGAGAGGCAGGTAGTCAAGAAGAAGCGCTTCATCGTCGAGCCGATGTCCCTGGAAGAGGCAATCGAGCAGATGGAGCAACTCGGCCACAATTTCTTCCTGTACTTTGACGCTGATGCTGAAGAAGCGCGGCTTTTATACCGGCGTAATGACGGCGATTACGGTCTCATCGAGCCGGAGTTCCGGTAGTCGGATTGACAGTTGAGATATAAGGTATATACTATAATCGTAGGGGCCACAGAATATTATGGCAGTCAAGCATAAAATTTTATACCTGTGTCTGGCGCTGGCCTGTTTTTTGGGGATTATCCTCATCTTCATCTTCGATGGCTATATAGGGCTCTATGACAGTCTCGAAATGACCAGCGGGGAATTTCCGCAGATAATTGAGGCCGATCGGTGGCCAGAGGATGAGAAGTACGAATATTACTCTACGGTGGATGTCCAGCAGGGTGGTAGCATCGCCTTCACCTATAAAGTGCAAAATCGGACGTTCTCTACCCACTCCGCCGATGTGGAAGTAACCGTATCTCATGAGCAGGAGCAGGTGGCCGTTTTGCTGTCTCAGCCCTTAACGGTAGCTTCCTTTGACGAGGGGCAACTGGAGTGGGTGCTGAATGCGGCTGAGTTTGTTCCGGCGGATTTTCCTTCCGACCAGCGCTACGATTTGTCGGTGCTGATTAAGAAGGGGGATGTAGAGCGTTACATCCTCGTTTATATCAGGGAGGCTTCCGTGCCAGCTAAATCGGTCATCCCTGTACCAACCAGATAATTATACAAGGTGGAATATACATGAAGCTTGAATATGTATTATACGGATTCGGGATTCTGTTCTGCATCGCCGGGGTCGGCTATCTGGCGGCGGAGTATGTCAAATACCTCTCCGAAATCGGCAAGATAGGCTCACTGCTGCTGACGGTGGGGCTTTTCGCATTCCTGGGCAAATATTTTGAAGGACTGGGGTGGTAATCAATGTCAGTAGCAGTAGCTGTATTGGCTATACTTGCTTTCCTCGCCTGGTTTATCTTCTGGGCGATTAGAGAAAAGTCGCTCAAGGCTCATTCGGTCAGCTACGGAGTGGCGGTTATAGCCGCGATTTTAACATACGCGTATTTTCTAAGTATGGACCTGCCGCAGCTTATCAAGATTCTCGTTAGTATCCTCCTCGGCATCATCCTGATTGTCGTCGGCGGTATCTACGCGCGGCGCCTGGCGGACAGGTCTTAAGAGTCCTTCCGATGGTTCCGGCTATGACTCAAGACCTATTCTATGCTGTCTCCGATACCGCTGCCGGCTGGGTGGGACTGCTGGGTTCTCCAAGAGGGTTGCGGCGCATTACATTACCCCAGAGTTCGGAGCGGGAAGCCGGTCATCTACTTGGAGAAAGCCTCAACCGTGCCGCTTCTTCGCCGCAACGTTTCAAAAACATTATCGAGCGTTTACGTGCTTACTTTAGCGGCCAAAGAGTGGACTTCCCGGATAGGCTGGACTTTACCTTGGCTACGCCTTTTCAGCGGGAGGTATGGCAGGCAGCCAGACTTATTCCCTATGGCGAGACACGAAGCTATTCGTGGATAGCCGGGCAAATCGGTAAACCGAAAGCGGCCAGAGCCGCAGGGCAGGCGCTGGGGAGGAATCCGTTCCCCGTCATCGTTCCCTGTCACCGCGTGCTAATGGCCGATGGCGGACTCGGGGGATTCAGCGGGGGAATTCAAATAAAGAAATGCCTGCTTTCTCTGGAAGGCGTTACTGCTGAACAAATAAGTGGCTAAAGACCCTCATTAATATTTATCGCCGGATTCTCTGGCTTTATAGAGCCTTCGCCGGGCTTCGGCGGTGCCCCGCAACATCAGGTTCATAAAGTCAGTCTCGTATTCTCCGATTAATCCTTCACCGGCGAGACTATAGTATTTGTTATCGCCGATAATGATATGGTCCAGCACCCTGATGCGCATAATTCTGCCGGCATAGACCAGCTCGCGGGTCAGACCCTTATCACTGGCGCTTGGCTCGGGGTTGCCCGAGGGGTGGTTGTGAACGAAAATCAGGGCGGCGGCATTGCTCTTAATCGCCCCTTCGATAACCTCGCGGGGAGAGACGGAACTGCTGTTTACC
>JAGLTT010000073.1 GCA_023135135.1 Dehalococcoidales bacterium | reverse complement strand
ATTGACGACGATAAATATATTAAAGGGCTTAGTGAGCTGGCTCAGGTTATCCGCAAACACGACTGCCCGACCTTTATGCAGATGAACCATGACGGGCCCTGGCAGAGAATCATCTTCGAGCCGACGGCCCTTTCTCCCGGTCCGCCGATAGCGGCCTCGGCGGTAAGCATGAGTTCGGAGAACGACTTTCATAACGAGGTGCCCCGTGAGCTTACCATTGAAGAAATCGAGGAAATTATCGATAAGTTCGCCAGTGCGGCGGTGCGGGCTGAGAAGGCCGGATTTCAGGGGGTTGATATCAATGCTGCCAGCAGTCACCTGTTACACAACTTCCTCTCTCCCTTCTGGAACAGGCGCCAGGATAAATATGGCGGGAGCCTGGAGAACAAGGCACGGTTTGTTGTTGAAATCATACAGGAAATCAAAAAGCGTCTGGGACAGGACTTCCCGGTATCGGTCTGCATCAACGGTATTGAAATAGGCCGGATTGCGGGGATTGAAGATGATAAATGCATGACGGCTGAATATAGCCGCGGGATAGCCCGAATACTACAGGAAGCCGGCGCTGATAACATTCATGTGAGGAGCCACTGGCTGGGACGTCACGTTGCCGCCTACCTCCCCGAGCTGTTTTGTTATCCTGAGCCTCCCCTCCCCAGAAAAGACTTCCCCAGAGAATACGATTGGAGTCGGCACGGCGCGGGCGTCAACCTGCGCCTGGCCTCGGGAATAAAAATGGCGGTATCCGTCCCGGTTATGACTGTCGGCAGGCTTGACCCCATGCTCGGGGAGCAGGCCCTGCAAGAGGGTAAGGTCGACTTTATCGGCATGACCCGGCGACTGATAGCCGACCCCGAACTCCCCAACAAGGTTGCTGCGGGGAGATTGGATGATATTGCTCCCTGCACGGCCTGTGATAACTGCCTGGGAAGTCGGCGGTGCCGCATAAATGCGAATGTAGGGACGGAGCATAATACATATCCAAAAGCGGAGACAGCTAAAAAAGTCGTTATAGCTGGCGGCGGGCCGGCCGGGCTGGAGGCCGCCAGGGTAGCGGCCCTGAGAGGGCACGACGTTACGCTTTATGAGAAGTCAAACAAGCTGGGGGGATTGCTCCCGATGGCGGCACTGGTAAAAGGGACCGAGATTGAAGACCTGCCGGCTCTGGTTAGCTATCTCGAACGCCAGGTTACCGGGCTCGGTGTGAAAATAAACCTGGGAGAAGAAGTCAGCCCGTCGGTAATCAAGGAGATTAAGCCTGATGTGGTTATCCTCGCCACCGGTGGCCTGCCCTCGGTTCCGGCGATACCCGGAATATACAAGCGTAACGTTATCAGCAACGCCAACCTGCATCAAAGGCTGAAGTTTTTCTTGAGATTTCTGGGGCCCAATACCCTGAGATGGCTGACAAATTTCTATATGCCTGTCGGGAAGAAAGTGGTTATCATCGGCGGCGGCATACAGGGCTGCGAGCTGGGCGAGTTCCTCACCAAGCGGGGTAGGAAAGTGACCATCGTGGATAAAGCCGATACCCTGGGAGAAGGAATGGTAGACGTTAGTCTGGCCTACCTTTTAACCTGGTTCCGGGAAAAGGGTGTGACCTTGATGTCCGCCGTAAAAGAGTATGTGGAAATAACGGATAAAGGATTAACTCTTATCACCAGGGAAGGGGAGACACAGACCATTGAAGCCGACAGCATCATACCGGCCCTGCCCCTGATAAAAAATACCGAACTGCTGGAAAGCCTTGAGGGGAAAGTCACCGAAGTTTATGCCGTCGGCGACTGCCAGGAACCCCTTCTTATAGTGGATGCTATCGCGGCCGGCTCGCGTACGGCTCGGGCTATCTAGCGTTTTATAAAGAATAGAACCGGCGCCGGACTGCTTGTCCTTGACAGTCATACGTGGTGCGGATATCATTCAACCGATATGACTGCTCTGGAATTTGTCAAAGACCTGATTATTGCCACGTTGAGCCAGATGGCTTCTCTGTTCGCGGGTGTCTTTATTTTCGGTCTTCTGATACATTTCATCTCGCAGCTTACCTTCAAGTCCCTGGAAAGGTCTTTCGGTAGTAAAGGTGTTTATTTCGTGGCCTGGCTGGGCACGCCTATTCACGAGCTGGGACACGCCCTTTTCTGCGTGATATTTCTGCACAGAATCGTGGAAATTAAGTTCTTCAAGCCGGACCCCGTTACGGGGACGCTGGGGTACGTTTCCCACACGTGGAGTAAGACAAATCCCTGGGCGGTGCTGGGTAATTTCTTCATCGGAATCGGGCCGGTAGTACTCGGTTGCGCCGTACTCTTCACCACGTTTTACTTCCTGATTCCGAACAGTTCCCAGGTGTGGGATTCCATTATTTTCGAGGTCAGCGAAATAGGTGAGGGCCAATCGATGGGCAGTTATTGGGCGGTCTTCCAGAGCTCATCTCTCGCCCTGGTGAAAATTATATTTACGCTTGCCAACCTCGCCAGCTGGCAGTTCTGGGTCTTCGTCTATCTCTCTATCTGTGTTGCCTCGAATATCAGACTAAGCCTGTCCGATATTAAGGGTTCGCTATCCGGATTGGGGTGTATAATTTTAATATTCCTCCTGATAAACTTCCTGGGGCTTATCACCGGGTTCGGCAGCGAGAAATTTTTCCCGCTTACGGCCTCGTCACTCGGCGTCGTTTACAGCTTGTTCATACTGGCTTTAATCATGGTCCTGATGGGATTCATCGTGATTTATTCCGTATCGGCGGCCTGTTTCAGGCTAAAGTATCGGGCTATCCTGAACCCGTTTTGACTTACCCCGTACAGGCCATAAGTGTTATAATCGGTTTAGAAGATATATGAGTATCGAGGTTAATCTTCCACCTTTATTACAGACCCTTGCCGATGGTATGAAGCAGATAGACGTCAGCGGTAATACTGTCGGCGAGTGCCTGGAAGCGATGGTTAAGCGTTATCCGGGTTTAAAGGAACGCCTCTTTACTACAGGCGGGAAAATTTCCAGAGGTCTTAATATTTACATTAACGGCGAGGGCGTCTATCCTGACGTGCTGGCCAGGCCGGTGAAGGATGGGGAAAAAATTCACCTTGCCTATCTCATCTTCGGGGGCTGAGGAGATACCGTGGCAATAGATTATTTTTCAATTCACCGTTATAATAGAAATATTCAATTTTACTCAGGAGGATAATATGGCGTTAAATACCGGTAAATTACTCAGGGTGAACCTTTCCAGCGGCAAAATAGCCACGGAGTCCGTCCCCGAGTCCATAGCGGCGGACTTTATCGGGGGGAGGGGATACGGTATCAGGTATCTCTACGATGAGATGACCCCCGGCATCGACCCCCTCGGCGAGGATAACAAGCTGATAATGCTTAACGGACCGCTGGCGGGCAACATGGCCCAGGCCGTTTCCCGCTGGATAGTGTGCACCAAGAGTCCACTGACCGGAGCCTTCGCCCGCTCTGCGTGCGGGGCCGACTTCGGGGCGTGGCTTAAGTTCGCCGGCTATGAAGTCATCATCATCGAAGGTAAAGCCGAGAAGCCCGTTTACGTCCACCTGACCCCGGACGACTGTAAAATTCTGGATGCCGGTGAAATCTGGGGGAAAGATACTAAAGTAACGCAGGCATGGCTGGACCAGCGCCATGGTAAAGATACCCGGACGGCCTGTATCGGCCCGGCGGGCGAAAACCTGGTGAAGTACGCTGCCATCGTCAGCGACCGCAGGACTGCCGGCCGCTGCGGTACCGGCACGGTATTGGGCTCAAAAAATCTTAAAGCCATCGCCGTTACGGCTAAGCGTAATGTTCAGCTTGCCGACCCGGAGGCTTATGATAAGCTGGCCAGGGAGCAGGTCAATATTATCCGCAATAACGAAGGTTTCCAGAGTCACCGGGAATGGGGCACCACCTCCATGCAGGATCTTACCAACCGCATCGGCATTTATCCGGTAAGGAACTTCCGCTACGGACAGCAGACCGACTACGAGAAGATTACCGGAGAGGAGTACCGCAAGCTGAGGACGGGGGACATGGGCTGCTATTCCTGCCCGGCGCGGTGCGGCAAGGTGCATACCGTCGCTTCCGGGATATACGCCGGGGCCCACAGCGAAGGGCCGGAGTACGAGTCCATCTGGGCTTTTACCGGCCCCATAGAGAGCAACAGTATCGAAGCCAGCATAGCGGCCGACCAGCTTTGCGACGACCTCGGGCTGGATACCATCAGCGCCGGCAGCTGTATCGGCTTTGCCTACGAGCTTTATGAGAAAGGCCTGCTTAAAAAGTCGGACACCGACGGACTGGAACTTAACTACGGCAGCCATGAGCCGATGGTCGCCCTCGTGAAAAAGATTGCCCTGCGCGAGGGTATCGGCGACCTTCTGGCCGAGGGCACGATGCGGGCCGCCGCCTCCATCGGCAAGGGGGCCGAAGCCTATGCCATACACGTCAAGGGGCTGGAGCTCCCCGCCTATGAGCCGAGGGGGGCTAAGTCACAGGGCTATAACTACGTCACCGCCAACATCGGGGCCAGTCACTGCTACGGATACGCTGCGCAGGATATTTTCGGCGCCCCCTTCCCCAGGCCGACCGACCGCTTTTCCGAGGAATACGCCGACGTGGTTATCTTTAATCAGGACGGTACCGCCTCCAAGGAAACGGGGATTGTCTGCGGTTTTACCGGCGGCTGGGGCTGGGCCGATAGCCATTTCGGCAAGCTGCTGGCGGCGGCCAGGGGCATCAAAGATTTCGAGGATAAGGATTATCTCAATCAGGTCGGCGAACGCATGTTTAACCTGGAGAGGGCTTTCAACGTACGCGAAGGGTTCGACAGGAAGCAGGATACCCTGCCCGATCGTATACGCACCGAGCCGCTCCATACCCGCAAAGCCCCGGGCGAGGGACAGATGGTGAGTCACCAGGACGAGTTCCTCGATAA